>CALNCD010000127.1 GCA_937874965.1 uncultured Erysipelotrichaceae bacterium
GTTCCTGATTCCACTTTGAGCCTGAAACAAGGTGCAGTGGTTGGCTATGCTTGGAAAAACTATAAACCTGGAAGTCTTTGTTATGCTGTATACAATGCTTTAAGCGAGCAGTATCATTTTTCATTGGATGCTCCTTTTTCAACACTATCCCCGGACGTTCAGTCGCTTCTTTTTTTCGGTACGGGAACTGAGAGCGTCTCTTATCAGTTTCTGGGTGAGCCCATCGATGCACCCTTTGGCGGTATTGTAGCTGATTTGGAAAAACGCTATCACAGTCCCATGAGTTTCAAGAGCACTAAGAATCATATCGCCAAAGTCATGTCGGATCAGGAATGCAGGGATTGTCACGGTGAGCGTTTATCGTCGGATATTCGGGCGGTGAAGATCAACGGTTTGAGCCTTCCCCAATTCTGCGCCTTCGCTGTTCCCCAGGCGATAGCCTTTCTCGAGTGTCTGGAATTAACGGATCGCCAGCATGCCATTGCTGATAGCGTTATTCAGGATATACAGCGAAGGCTTCATTTCTTGGATGATGTCGGATTGGAATACTTGACGCTTTCCCGACCGGCAGAGACACTATCTGGCGGCGAGGCACAACGGATTCGTTTAGCCAGTCAGCTCGGATCTGCTCTAAGCGATGTGATTTATGTCCTGGATGAACCTTCAATCGGTCTTCATCAAAAAGACAATCAACGGCTGCTGAATATCCTGAAACGGATCAAAGACCTGGGAAATACGGTTCTGGTCGTTGAACACGATGATGAGACGATTCGAGAGGCAGACTGGATTATCGATATCGGGCCGAAAGCAGGAGAGGCAGGAGGCTATGTTGTCGCCCAAGGAAGCATTGAGAGCATCATGAAAGAACAAACGTCAATAACGGGACAATACTTGAGTCATAGGCGCAGCATACCGGTTCCTGTCAAACGGCGCAAGGGCAATGGAAAATCCTTGGTCATCAAAGGTGCAGCTGCCAATAATCTGAAACATATCGATGTCTCTATTCCATTGAACACCTTGATCTGTGTGAGTGGTGTATCAGGTTCGGGAAAGTCGAGTTTGGTCAATGATGTGCTGTACAGAGAACTTGTCCGTCATCTCAACCGATCCCGCCTAAAGAAGAGTGCATGTACTTCTATCGTCGGGATTGAAGCGCTGGATAAGGTGATAGCACTCGATCAGCAGCCTATCGGGCGATCTTCCCGCTCCAATCCAGCAACCTATAGTGGTGTTTTTGATGATATCCGTGCCGTATTTGCCAAGACGAAAATGGCGCGCATGCAAGGTTATTCCGCTTCTCGTTTTTCATTTAATGTCAAAGGCGGGCGTTGTGAAGCCTGTGAGGGCGAAGGGATGGTCAAGATAGCCATGAACTTCCTGCCTGATGTGATGGTTGAATGTTCGGAATGTCATGGAAAACGCTATACCGAACAAACTTTGGAAGTGACTTATAAAGGGAAGAATATTGCGGATGTTCTGGCAATGAGTGCTTCTGAGGCCAGTGATTTTTTTGCGGTCTATCCTAAAATCCACCGCAAACTGGCTGCTTTATGTGATGTTGGTCTGGGTTATATTCGACTGGGGCAGTCGTCGACTACCTTGTCGGGCGGAGAGGCTCAACGTGTGAAACTTGCTTCTGAGCTGATGCGTCCTCAGACCGGGAATACAATTTACATCCTGGATGAACCAACGACTGGCCTTCATTCTGACGATGTCCGTACATTGATTCGTGTGCTGGATCAACTGGTTGATTTAGGAAATACAGTGCTGGTCATCGAGCATAATCTGGATGTGGTTAAATGTGCAGATTACAGTATTGATCTTGGCCCTGCCGGAGGAGAAAAAGGCGGATATCTGCTGTGCAGCGGTACTCCAGAGGAGATAGCGTTGCATCATGAGAGTTCTACGGGAAAATATCTTCGGCCATTATTAACGGAAGAGGAATAAAGGGGGTAATATGGAAGGGTATCGTGTTCATTTGAAATATGGCATCTGTTGCGTCAAGGAGATTCAGGAGGATTATGTTCAGCTGACGGTGCTTGATGATCCTGGCTTGAGCATTAAAGTGCCGGTTGAAAAGCTGGATGAGCGGACAAGGCCGGTATATACAGTGAGTGAATTATCTGAGGTTTTTCATCAATTGCAAATCCAGGATGTCCCTTGGCAACGCTCGGCTCTGGAACGGAAATCAAGACGTGAACAGTGGCTGCGCTCTGATGCGATGGCGAGTAAAATCAGTCTGCTGATTGATCTTTTTCAAGGGTTCGGTTTCTACACGGAGAAAAACAAGAAAGTTCCTGTCAGTGATCTTAAGCTGTTTGAACATGTGGCAGATCCGCTTATTCTGGAAATTTCTTTTGTCATGCATCTCGATCATGCGGGTGCAAAACAAAAACTGGAAGAAGTACTTCATTCCCGTTCAATCAATCAATGAGTTTTCAGTGTTGAACGTGTATCGAAAGCTTGCAGATTTGATGGTGTGAATCCGTCGAGACGAGTTCATCGATCAGGATCTCGTAGAACGCTTCCTGATTCAGGTGAATCTGGTGTTCACGGGCGTAGCGGACGAGTGCTTCAAAGGCAATGTTGAAATGAGTGAAATCACCTTTGTGATAGTATACCAGGTAGTTTCCAGAGGGCTTGATGCGAGTTGCATATTGAACGCGGGGTTCTGTTGTCAGAAGAAGATAATGCGACGAATTGATCTGAGGGGAAGCTACGGGTTGATCAAAGGTATACAGCAGTCCGAAGTTGTAGTTGACAAAGGCATTCACAGCAAGCAATTCATCGTAGAAGGCTGTAAGTTCGTCCGTATCATAGGCATTTTGCGGATCTGCTTTTGCTGTGCTGATGTAGTAGGTTTCTGGGGAGCGCTTCTCGAGAAGAGGTGTGTTTAAAGGTGCAGCGGCGCTTTCATCAATGGCTTTGATCCTGTTTTCCAGAAAATCATTGATATGGTGCAAATAGTCGATTTTCTGCTTAAAGTAACCCAGTTGTTCCTTGAAAAGTTCCAGACCATGTGCTGGTGACCGCCGCAGGAGATATTGCTTGATTTCTTCAAGCGGGATATCCAGGGTTTTAAGGGTTAAGATGACATAGCTCTGTTCAATCTGCCGATAAGAATAATAACGGTATCCGTTTTCAGCGATCACCTCAGGCCTGAGCAGTCCGATTGAATCGTAGTAGATTAGATTTTTGCGATTGATTCCGCTTATTTTCGCAAATTCACTGATGGTAAAGAGGGTGTTTTCCATGGATCGGCTCCTTTTGTCTCTGTAGAGTAACTATACCTGAATTGGCACGAAATGTCATTGAGCGGATGATATTGCGAAGTCCATCCAAGGTTAAGAAAGCTTAATAATCATGAGATGATTTCCTTTGACAGTATAGTTACTATACAGATTATACTGAGTGGTGCAGCATCTAAGAAAGCGTTATTGAGGTATAGTTAACTATGAAACTTATCAAGTTCATGAAATTGAACACCGTAACTTTTGTTATGGCTATTGTTCTTGTGATTGCGGAGATGGTATTCTCCCTTTTTATTCCGACCATTTCAGCGGCAATTATCAATAATGGTGTCATTAATGGCGATATTGATTACATTATCCGTTATGGAGTTCTCATGTTTGCGGTTGCTTTGGTGGTTGCAGGTGTTTCATTGGCCAATGGCTATCTTGCTGCAAAGCTATCCGCAACCCTTAGCATGAATCTGCGTCAAGCCATCTTTGACAAGTCACAGGAAATGTCTGTCAGTGACTTCAATCAGTTTTCCACAGGATCCATGATTACCCGGACATCGAGTGATATCAACCAGATTCAACAGGCCTTCATCATGATCCTTCAGATCTTGTTCCCGATTCCTATCATCGCTGTCGTCAGCGGATTCTTGACATTCTCGATCAATGTGACAATCGGCTTTATGGTTTTATTCTTTGCGGTACTTACACTTGTTTTTGCCTTTTTCATTGTCAAGAAAGCAATTCCTGTCTTTTCCAAATTGCAATCTCTTCTGGATAGCATCAATTCACGGGTAAGATCCTTTCTTACGGGTGTCCGGGTTATTCGTGCCTTTAATCGCGAAGCCGGGGAACAGGAAAAAGTCAGCCAGGCATTTCAGGAGTATACCGATACTGCTATCCGAAGCAACCGTCTGTTTGCATTGATGAATTCCGGGACATTTCTGATCATGAATGTAGCTACAGTTGCAATTCTGTTTTTCGGCGGCATTCAGATCAGTTATGGCACAATGAAGATCGGTGATATTGTCGCGGTAACGGAGTATGTCATGATGTTTCTGTTCTACCTGGTCATGGGACAGATGGTTATGACGATCATTCCGCGTGCCCGTGTTTCAATGCAACGTGTATTGGAGGTCTTGATGTTCACTCCTTCGATCACGGATCAGGATACGTCCGTTTCATCCCGTATGCCCGCAAAGGTTGCGGTCTCGTTCAATCATGCGTCTTTTCGATATCCTGATTCTGAGAATGAGGTAGTATCTGATTTGACCTTTGAGTGCTTGCCGGGTGAAATTACAGCAATTATCGGAGGAACGGGATCCGGTAAATCA
>CALNCD010000128.1 GCA_937874965.1 uncultured Erysipelotrichaceae bacterium
CATACGGTTTGAATCGCTTCGAACATGATAGCTGTTCTTGAAAAACGCTTCGATGGCCTCAGGGGTGAACCAAGCAGTCTGAGGACCGAGAATGACATGCAAGATGGGATTGACGGGAATCGGCTGTGATCTGATTTGAAAGGAAGCAGCAGGAGGATGACCGGGATTCTTTAATGAAAGTTCATCCTGCCGTTTCAAAGCACGCCCTTGATGACCGCCGATTCCGGCCAGAAGCGTTGTTGAACAGCTGCCGAGATAGGGAGGAATCCCAAAGCCGCCGGAAACACTCAAGTATCCGCGAAAACCTTCTTGAAAGGGCAAAATACGAAAAGAATCCTGTGCTTTTAGCGAAATAACTTCATTTTCATGATAGTTTTTCTGGTTCACTTCGATGGTGGTGATTACGCCGCTCAGGGCAATGCTGCAGTCAGCTTTGACCTGGACATTCATACCGGTTCCATTCATTTCGATGAGGGCTTCATCATCGGGATTGCCTACAAGACGGTTGGCGAGGATCATTGCTTCCATATCCATTGCTCCTGAGGTGGGGATACCTTGGTCCTGATAGCCGAAGCGCCCGAAATCCTGGATAGTGCTTAAGAATCCGGGATCAAGGATTAGCCAACTCATGGGTGACCCTCTTCGAGCCATTCAAAGGAATACAGCCCTTTGTCTACGGTTGTTTGAATGTCAAGAAAAGCTGCAGGGGAAATGGATCTGAATCGGATCCACTGTCCGCTATGATAGGGTACGGCAGGGGTATGATCAGGGTCGAACAGGTTCAAGGGTGTTCGACCGATGATGTTCCAGCCTCCTGGAGAGTCTAAAGGGTAGACACCGCTTTGTTCTCCGGCTATACCAACGGATCCCTTTCTGATCTTCAGGCGCGGTTGTTCCAGACGAGGGGCAGCAATTGATCGGTCTAGTCCGCCGAGATACATGAATCCAGGCATGAATCCGAGAGCATGGATAAGGTAATCTGGACGTGTATGGCGTTCAATGATTTCATTGACCTCTAGGTTGACTAAACCAGATATCCGCTCAAGATCCAGACTATACGGGGGCTGATAGCAAACGGGGATAACCATGATCTGTTTCGTTGGATCCGAAGCAGCTGCTGTGACTTGATGCAGCGTCTGGATGATCCATGTTCGTACAGCGTCATCTGAAATTATCAGAGGAGAATAGCGTAAAGTTATGGAGCAGAACGCAGGAATGATATCCATGATTCCAGGGACTTTTGATGTGCTCAGTGCATCAGCACATGCAGCAATCTGCAGGGTCATGGCTGCTGATATTTCTGGGCAAAATTCAATGGCGAGTCCCTGATCGCCATGCTTGGCAAAACGGTATTCCATAGACACCTCCTTTGTATTGGTTCTATTATACGCAGAGGACTGACAAGATACAATTGGAAATCCTGGAAGTTAATCCGATGACTTCCTAGAAGGAGAGGTGAAGGATCTGTCTTTGCTGAACATTCTTCTGTTTTGGTTTACTTTGCGGATGAAAACCTTTAGAATGATGGTGTTGAGTCATTCATTTCATAATAATAGAGATTATACGGAATCAGAGTGGAAACGCTCTTTTCGTTTGAGTTGGACAGGCTCTAGTCAATAGAGGAGAATTTATGCAGTTTAAAGAACTTGGAATTATTGAACCGATCGTAAAGGCATTGGATCAACAGCATTATCAGCATCCCACCCCGATTCAGGAACAAGCGATTCCTGCCGGGATTCAGGGCAGGGATGTCTTGGGGTTAGCGCAAACTGGAACTGGAAAGACGGCTGCGTTTGCCGTACCGACCTTACAGAACCTTTCGCAAGGAAGACGCACCGCTCATCCGCGGGTTATCCGATCATTGATCTTGACACCTACACGGGAGCTGGCCATTCAGATAGAAGACAGCTTTGAAGCGTATGGCTGCTACTTGCCTCTGAAGTCCACGGTTATTTTCGGCGGCGTTGGGCAATCCAGTCAGGTGAAAGCTTTGAAAGCCGGAGTTGATATTCTTATCGCAACACCGGGGCGCTTGAAAGACTTGATCAGCCAAGGATATATTTCATTGAGCCAAATTGAAATCTTTATTCTTGATGAGGCAGACCGGATGCTGGACATGGGATTTATTCACGATGTGCGTCAGATTATCAAGATGTTGCCTCAACGTAAGCAGACCATGCTGTTTTCCGCAACGATGCCAAAGGAAATTGTCCAGATTGTCAATCAGCTGTTGGTGGATCCGGTTCAAGTCAAGGTGCCTCCTGTCTCATCAACAGTCGGCACGGTCCAGCAGTCCGTTTACTTTGTGGATCGTTCTCACAAGACAGATCTGCTCAGTGATTTATTGAAGCAGGAGGATTATGAGTCTGTTTTGGTCTTTACCCGGACTAAACATGGGGCGGATAAAGTGGTTCGAGAATTAGTTAAACGGCGAATTACTGCTCAGGCTATTCACGGCAATAAATCTCAGAATGCCCGCCAAGGAGCCCTCGAGAACTTCAAGACCAAGGCAACTCGCGTCAACAGATATTGCTTCCCGGGGTATTGATATCAGCGGTCTGGCTTGTGTGGTTAATTACGACTTGCCCGAAGTTCCGGAAACCTACGTCCACCGAATCGGCCGAACAGGACGGGCTGGGCATAGCGGAATTGCTGTATCGCTCTGTTCTCATCAGGAAAAAGGCTTGCTGAACGATATTGAAAAGTTGATTCATAAACAGATTGCGGTCATCGAAAATGACCGGTATCCTCTTGCGGATTTCAGTGAGAAGGAAAAGAAACAGCCGCGTCAGCAGAAAAAGGCAGAGAGCACGCATACCAAGAAGGCGGATGCTAAGCCGCAGCAAAGTGATTCAGCCAAACGCCCGCAACGCCGTCGTCCGCGTCGCAAGAAGCGTCCTCAATGAGAGCCGGGCAGCTGCGAACGGCCGTAAAAATCGGTCAAAAAGTCAGGGTTGTACAGAAAAGCGACCAACGAACCGGCCAACTGACAGAAGGAATTGTTAAACGGATTCTCACTAACTCACCGACACATCCCCATGGGATTAAAGTGATGCTGACCACAGGCATTGTAGGACGGGTTCAAGAAATAATAGAAGAATGAACTATTTACAGATGCAAAGCAAAAAAAAGGAACGTGTCAGATCAACTGTCATGTTCCTTTTTGCAAGGGATAGAGGGAATCATTCATAAGGAAATCCATGCATAGTCATTTTCCAACACAACAGTGATATCAGGTCTGTCTTTCTTCAAGAAGATACCTGATGAAATGTGAGTCAATCGCAAAGATCACGTCTTTCGAAATGAAAAGCTATGATGTTTCGGGCTTCTGTTCTTCAGGATGAATTCTTGTATTCGGTACGGTTCTTTTCGTGCTGTACGGGGTTTTCAAAGCGGCTTTTTCTTGAAAAGCCAAATGCTTCCAAGAAGGAATGATGCAATCAATACTGCTGTAATACCATAGGCTGGAAGATAATAGGTGATGGATTGACTGTTGGTTAAAAGGGCTTGTGTTGAACTGGTGAGAGAAAGTGGATTCAAGGAAACAGCATCAGGGAACAGGGACAGCAAGGTGAATAGAATAATTGCACCGGCACATAAGGATAAGCTTCCGTAAAACGAGGAGGAGAGAGTTCCGCCAAAGATCATGAGAGCAATCAGCAATTCGCCGAACAGCCAAAGCCCGCCGAATACTAGCCAGCCGTGGTGCAACGATGCGCTCCAGTAGAAGGCTGTGTAAAGAGCACAGGTTCCTAGACAAAGAAGATAGGCCAGAGTCCATTGGAGACTTGCGGATGCGAACTTTGCGAGGATGACTGTTGTGCGGCTTAAGCCTTTCGCAAGCAAATTAATGAGTGTTCCGTGTGCAAGTTCGTTGGCCATCAAACCTGAGAAGAGGATAACCATGCATAGCAGGCCCATCTGTGAAACATTGTGGAAGAATTGAGTCCAGGCATCCAGAGCTGTCGGTTCCGGAAGAGCAATTGCCAGTCCATCCAACCCGATGGAACCAATGATTTCAGGCAGTAGCTTCGCAAGTAACGGGCTTATGATTCCCAATAGAAGAAAGACAGCAATCAGAATCTGAGATTTATACGTCCGAAGATTTTCCGTGATTTCTTTGTGAAGAAAGACATTGAACTGTTTCATTGAAAGGCCTCCATAAGCAAGGATTCAAGATTCATTGTACTGATGGTAATGCTTGTGTCACTTTCGTCGGTAATCCTGTAGTGCATTGTGATATCCGGTAATGAAAGGAAGCTGGTTTTATCGGCTGGCGAAGAAAAATGCAATGTCTTGGAATGCAGGGGGTGCTTTTCCATAAGCTCACGGAGTTCGCCGTCCAGTACAATATGAGCATGGTTTAAAAGAGCAACATGATCACAGATGCGCTCGACATCACTGAGGATATGCGTTGAGAAGAGAATAGTAGTTTCTCCCTTGATCTGGTTGAGAATATCGAGAATTTCTTTGCGTCCCACTGGATCCAAGGCACTGGTAGGTTCATCGCAGATCAAGAGTTTTGGCCGATTCAATAAAGCACTGGCGACGCCTAGGCGCTGTTTCATGCCGCGTGAGAAGCTTCCGATGCGTTTTTTGGTTGAAAGACCAACAAGGTTCAGGAGGTCATCACTTCGTGCGGCAATGGTTTTTGCGGGCATATCCGAAATACGTCCGCATAAGGACAGGTAGTCTTTAGCGTTCAGATAATTATAGAATTGCGGAACATCGGCGAGATATCCGATATTCCGGTTGGTTTTTGACTGACCGAACTCAACCGGTTCACCATTGACTTTGATTTCTCCTTCATCGGCTTTCAATAAACCCAGAATCAGTTTCATTGTGGTGGTTTTGCCTGCGCCGTTGGATCCGATAAAGCCGAAGATGGATCCGTCCGGCACGTTGAGAGAAATATGGTCCAGGACAAGATGGTCCTTGAACCGTTTTGTCAGATTAGTAATCTCCAGCATGATCGTCTCTCCCTAGCGTAAAGTACAGGACTGGTCCAATGATATTCACCAGGATGCTGACGGCAATCCACAGTGCTTTGTTCCCTGTTCTGAAATGGCGCTGATGAAGAATGCTGTAAATTGCAGCACCCATCAATGCCAGTTGGATCAACAGAAGTGGAATAATAAACGGAAGATAGGTCTTCAGGGTTTCAAACATGGGGGTCTTCCTTTCAACGTTTTTCGGTGGTGCTGGGCGGAGTGGTAATCACACAAAGATTATGCAGTTTCCGCTCTGGGGTCGGTTGATTGGCAAGCAGAGGTCCTATGATTTTGCCGATGCCGATCAATGCATTCTGCAGTTCACTCAACGTGACGTAAACAGGTGCAACTGTGAATCCGGAACCGTCTTTGAGAATATCGATGGATTCTTGTCGTGTGTAGTGCTGGAATTCTCCGAGTATACCGAGAATATAGGCATTAAACAAACTCATGTAGCCGGGTCCGTCATTTTCCGTAATGATTTTTTGGGCATCTGTGTTTAAGGCGGGTGACAGGGTATAGGATTTTTCAACGGTACCCCGGATCGGCGTTTCTTTCGCAACCGTCAGCAGGTTGTCTTTCACCATAGCGCGTAAATGCCGGTAAAGTGTCGGTTGGGTTATATCGGGAAAGATTTGCAGGAGTTCTTTCGCGCTCAGGGGTCCACGCATGGATATTTCGATTAATACTTTGCTGCGGACCGGGTTTCCTAAATCTTGAATTGCCATTGATTTCAGATGAATCACCTCCATGGTATTATTATTAATTATATTATCATAAATGATAACATAATTCAATTCGTTCTTTTCGTCTGAAACCGGGTCAAGAAAAGACGATAAGGAAGGCATGCATGAAAAAGGAG
>CALNCD010000129.1 GCA_937874965.1 uncultured Erysipelotrichaceae bacterium
GTTCGAATCGAAAAATTCGGAGCCTTCGTTCATTTGTTCGGTGATACCGATGGATTGCTGCACGTTTCCAAAATTGATTGGTCTCGTGTTGAAAAGCCTGAAGATGTCTTAAAGCTTGGTGATAAGGTAAAAGTTATAGTCACGGAAATAGACGATCGTGGCCGTGTAAATGTCTCACGTAAAGCTTTATTGCCTAAACCTGAAGGCTATGTTGAACCGGAGCCACGGGAACGCAAGCCCTATCGTCCAAAATATAACGATCATAAGAAACCAGAATCAAAAGGCAAAGAGTAGGAGGTTTCCTTCTCTTTTTGCTGACACTAGAATAGGAGTATGCAATGAATTACATTGAAGAAGCAAAAAAACGGGAACCAAGTCTCCTCCAGAATTTGAAAGAGCTTGTTGCGATTCCCTCGATTCTCGATCCAAGTACCGCATCCGAGAAAGCGCCTTTTGGACAACCGATTCGACAGGCCTTAGACTGGATGCTAAAGCGCGCCCAGGATGATGGGTTTAAAGTTATTGATGTAGATGGCTATGCCGGAGCCATTATCTATGGTGATCATCCGGAAACGGTTTCCATGCTTGCCCATCTGGATGTTGTCCCAGTCGGCGAAGGATGGACGAAGGATCCTTTTGGCTGCGACATTCAGGATGGTTATATTTTCGGTCGCGGAGTCGGGGATGATAAAGGCCCATGTATTGCCGCGTATGAAGCCCTGAAGATGATTCGGGATTCAAAACTAACGCTTCAGCGAAATATCATGCTGATCGTCGGATGTGATGAAGAGTCTGGGATGAGCTGTATTGAATACTTTGCGGAACATGGCCCTAAATCCGATTTCGGCTTCGTTCCTGATGCTTCGTTCCCGGTTGTCTATGGTGAAAAGGATATCTGCGTTGGGAAAATCTCCGGCCGTATCAATTCTGTAATCACGTCATTTACTGCTGGTAACCGGCCGAATGTCGTGATTGGAAAAGCGGTCGCCAGCGTTGCGGGTGAAGCAAAGCAAGCCTTATTCAACTTCTATCTTGCCTCCCAACACCTGACAGGTTCCATGGTGAGCGATGGTAAGCAGACTATCTATACAGTCCACGGGAAGAATGCCCATGCCTCAACTCCTGAACTGGGAGTCAATGCAGCAAATCATCTTTTGGCTTTTATCGGTGCCGCCTACGACGATGACTTCGCACTTCAGGCACATCAATTATTCAATGACTACTACGGTTCTGGATTAGGTATCCGGTTCAATGGTGCTTATATGGGTCCATTGACCATGAATCTCGGAATTGTGACAATCACTGACAACGAAGCCGATTTAACGATCGATATCCGCTATCCAAGTGATTATCCGACCGAAACCTTGCTGGCTAATATCCGTAAGAATCTGGAGGCTTCACAGACTAACCTTTCCTTGACCCATTCTGAAATCAGTCCAGGATTGTTTGTAAAGCCTGACAGTTTCCTCGTAACTTCGCTCATGGAAGCCTATCAGGAAATTACCAAGGATACATTTACGCCTGCAATGACGATGGGAGGGGGCACTTACGCCCGACATTACCCGAACCATGTAGCATTCGGCATGGAATTTCCGACCCGAAGTGTACCATCCTTTGTAGGTGGTTTCCATGAACTGGATGAAGGGGTTGCGATTGAGAATCTTGTGGATGCCTGTGCAATCTATGCCAATGCACTGGTTAAACTTGCGAAATAATGAGACCAAGACGTAAGAATTGGACCATCCCGCTACTGAATTCTGAACAAGCCCGTGTACTGACGAAGTTGCCTCAGACAGATTGGAAAGGCAATCTTCATTGTGATAAGCTTCATCTGGAGATCGGGGCAGGGAAGGGCGATTACTGGATCGAAATGGCTAAACTCTACCCGGATGACGGATGGATTGCCATGGAGAAAGTCGAAACGATTGCTGGCATAGCACTGAAAAAAGCACTTGAAACCGGTAATTCACTCGCTTCAATGCGGCTAATCAATGAGGATGCCAGCAAGTTGAATACGCTATTCAGCCCGCACGAGATTGATGTCATTCATTTGAACTTCTCGGATCCCTGGCCAAAAAAACGCCATGAAAAACGACGGCTTACTTCTCCTGTCTATCAGTCGCTCTATACTGAACTCTTAACTGAGGGCGGATTGGTTATTCAGAAAACCGATAATGTCAGCCTCTTCAATTATTCCTTGGTTGCAATGCAGGCGTATTTCAACCTCATCGATGTAGACGTTGATTACCGGCAGTTTCCTCATCCAGAAGATGCGATGACTGAATATGAAACTAAGTTTGTCGGGTTGAAGCAGCCTATTTTCCGTGCCGTCTACCAAAAGAAAGCAAAGGTGTAAAATGAAAAAAAGATTCATCAGCGTAATGTTACTCTTTCTCATAGTGCTCAGCGGCTGTCAGGCCAAGGATACTACAGTTGATTTCAGTGCGTTACTGAATGACTTTTTCAACCAGACCCCGCCAACGACAACCAACCATGTCAAATATTATTATTCATATTATTTGCCCCCAAGTGTCGGACGGATGGAAAGCACTGAGACATCGAATACTTTTCTGATCAGCAGCCAAGAAGTTATCATGAACCTGGATATTGCTTCGATTATCCAGAGCTCTTATTATCCAACAGAGACACCTGCATCCGGCTCGACCTTTGTCAGCGGCCTGTATACCGATGCCGAAGGGCAAACAAATACATATACGATGAGCAGCTTCCCGTTGGAAAACAACAATACCTTAATTGAATTATCCAATGGACAGGTGACTTTCCTCACGATTGTCAATCCAGGGAATGCCCGTTATCTCTTGAATGAAATTGTGATTATTTTTCGATCCTTCCGAACCAATACCGATTCTGTGCTCAGTGATTTCTCAATTAAGAATTCACTGGTCTATGATAAGAAACATCAGGATATTTTCGAACAGGTTCCTCCTGAGAACAGTTCCATTATGGATATGATGTGTACACTTACCGGAAGTGCGAAATACTGCACGGTTGATGGGAGTGGAAATCCAACTGAAAATTAAGTATAATACTTATAGAAACGGATTGAGGTGAGATAATGTTCCGTAAACTTATGGATCTATTATTTAAAGAAGAAGAATTTGTGGAAGA
>CALNCD010000130.1 GCA_937874965.1 uncultured Erysipelotrichaceae bacterium
GCCTTCAGTAGTAGCATTTAAAAACGGTGAAAAGATCGTCGGTGATGCTGCAAAGCGTCAGGTGGTCACGAATAAGGATTCCGTTATTTCCATCAAGCGTTTGATGGGTACGGATGAGAAGGTGACTTTGGAGGACAAAAGCTATACCCCTCAAGAGATAAGTGCAATGATTCTTCAGTATTTGAAGGGTTATGCTGAGGATTATCTGGGTGAAAAAGTAACCAAGGCAGTCATAACTGTCCCTGCTTATTTCAATGATGCACAGCGTCAAGCAACAAAAGATGCAGGGCGTATTGCTGGTTTGGAAGTCGAGCGGATTATCAACGAACCAACGGCTGCAGCGTTGGCCTTTGGATTGGACAAGACACATGTTGAACAAAAGGTCCTTGTCTTTGATTTAGGCGGCGGAACATTCGATGTTTCTATCCTCGATTTGGCTGATGGAACATTTGAAGTATTGTCGACCTCTGGGGATAACCTTCTTGGCGGTGATGATTTTGATCACATCATTGTTGATTATTTGGTAGGTATCTTCAAAAAAGAGAATGGCATTGATCTATCAAACGACAAGATGGCAATGCAGCGTTTGAAGGAAGCAGCTGAAAAGGCCAAGAAGGATCTTTCTTCGTTGGTAACGACTCAGATCAGCTTACCGTTTTTAAGTGCTGGTCCTAATGGTCCGTTGCACTTGGAAACCAATCTGACCCGTGCAAAGTTTGATGATATGACCAAGTCATTGGTTGAAAGAACTATCCAGCCGGTTCGTAATGCGTTGAAGGATGCAGGTCTAACAAAGAATGATATTCATCAAGTCTTGCTTGTCGGCGGATCAACCCGTATTCCTGCAGTTGTTGAAGCTGTCAAGAACGAATTGGGCAAGGAACCGAACAAATCAGTGAACCCGGATGAGGTTGTTGCATTAGGTGCAGCCATTCAGGGCGGCGTCATTTCAGGCGATGTCAAGGATGTCTTGCTGTTGGATGTTACTCCGCTTTCCTTAGGCATTGAAACCATGGGTGGTGTTATGACTGTTCTGATCCCGCGGAATACGACAATCCCGACATCGAAGTCACAGGTTTTCTCAACTGCTGCTGATAATCAGCCTGCTGTTGATATTCATGTCCTTCAGGGTGAACGGCCAATGGCTAGCGGAAATAAGAGCCTTGGAATGTTTAAATTAGATGGTATTGCTCCGGCACGCCGTGGCATGCCTCAGATTGAAGTTACCTTTGATATCGACGTAAATGGTATTGTTCATGTATCGGCGCTCGACAAGGGTACGAATAAGAAGCAGTCAATTACAATTTCGAACAGTTCCGGTTTGAGTGATGAAGAAATTGATCGGATGGTTCGTGAAGCTGAGGAAAACAAGGCTGAAGATGAAAAATTGAAGGAAAGTGCTGAGCTTCGAAATAAAGCAGAGCAGCTTATTAATCAAATCGATCAGAGTCTGAATGCTGAAGGCGCAAATATCACCGATGAACAGAAAACGGAAATCAATGCATTGCGTGATGAACTTCAGGCAGCTCTCGACAGCAATGATACTGAAACCTTGAAGACAAAGGTGGATGCCTTGGAGAAGGCTGCACAGAGTATGGCTGAAACGATGTATCAGCAGCAGGATGCCAGCAATAATGCGGCCAACGGCAGCAATGGTTCAGCAAATGATGATAATGTCGTTGATGCTGACTTTGAGGAAAAGAACTAGTTAGAGTGCTTTGCGGAGGAATGATATGGCAGAAAAGCGTGATTATTATGATGTCCTTGGATTAAACAAGTCCGCCTCGGATGCGGAGATAAAAAAAGCGTATCGTTCGTTAGCAAAAAAATATCATCCGGATGTCAATAAGGAGTCTGGTGCCTCTGAGAAGTTCAAAGAAGTTCAGGAAGCCTATGAAGTCTTAAGTGATTCACAAAAACGTGCAACGTATGATCAGTATGGACATGCGGGGATGGATGGTGCTTCCGGGTTCGGGCAAGGCGGCTTTAGCAGTAGTAGCTTTGATTTTGGCGATATCAACGATCTATTCGGAAGTTTCTTCGGCAATGGATCGTCTCGCCAGCGTCAGAGGAGCGGTCCTGCACGCGGCGATGATCGTTTTATGGAAATGCGGATTAATTTCATGGATGCTGTTCGTGGTCGTGATGAATCCATTTCCATAACAGTGGATGAGCAATGTTCGCATTGTCATGGGTCAGGTGCTGAGAGTGCCAGTGATGTGACAACCTGTCCGAACTGTAATGGTACCGGTCAGGTTCAGACGCAGAGCCGGACACCATTTGGTGTCTTCCAATCTGCCAGTGTCTGTCCGGATTGCCATGGTACGGGTAAAAAAATCAAGAAGGCTTGTCATGTTTGCCACGGCAAAGGCTATGAAACCAAAAAAGTCACAGTCGATCTGAAAATTCCGGCTGGGATTCAGAGTGGTCAGCAGTTGCGGGTTTCGGGAAAAGGTGAGCGTGGTGAAAATGGCGGTCCGAATGGTGATCTGTTCATTGAAATCACAGTCTTGACTCATCCGACATTCAAACGAAGCGGCAATAATATCGATATCACGATTCCTATCTCTGTTTTAGATGCGACGCTTGGAACGAAGATTGATGTTCCGACCGTGGATGGCGATGTGAGTCTGACAATTCCTGCCGGTACTCAGCATGGAACACGTTTCCGGCTGAAGGGCAAGGGTGTTCCGGATTTACGTTCGAAGAATCGCGGGGATGAATTTGTTGAAGTTCGTCTTGAAATTGACCAGAAGCTTTCTAAAAAAGAACGTGATCTTTATGAACAGTTGAAACAAGTTTCCAAGATTGATAAAAAAGAAGGTCCTTTCGAACGGTTTAAAAAGACATTTAAGATTTAGTGACATTTCGTCACTTTTCTTAAACTGACAATTTAGCACTCGATACATTAGAGTGCTAGGAGGTAAAAGATATGAACACAGATAAAATGACAGAAGCACTGCAGAAGGCGATCATGAATGCTTTGGTATTGGCTCAGCAGAATGGCTCACCTGAGCTGACGGCAGTGCATCTTCTGAAAGCAATTTTCGAAGAGGATACACTGGATGGTCTTCTGGAGAAACTTGGGATTGATAAGCAGCTGTTTTTGCAGTTGATTGATGATCATCTTCAGCGCGGTGCAAAATCAAGCGGGTCATCACAGCCTGCTTTATCGCGTGATCTTAATGAGGCATTGACGAATGCGCAGAAGTGGGCGCAAAAGAATAACGACGAATATACGTCGGTTGCAGCTGCCTTTATAGGCATTCTGGAAACACGGAGTGCAATCTCAGTGGATATCCAGGATAAATTCAATATTACCAGCAAGAAAGCAGCAACGATTGAGCTGAATCGCCGCAAAGGAATGACGATTAATTCACAGACAGGGGAAAACCAGATTGAAGCGTTAAAGAAATATGGACGCGATCTGGTTGCTGATGTCCGTGCGGGTAAGATTGATCCGGTGATTGGCCGTGATGATGAAATTCGCCGTGTTATTCAGATTCTCTCGCGGAAGACCAAGAACAATCCAGTTCTGATCGGTGAACCTGGTGTTGGGAAGACTGCCATTATCGAGGGATTGGCCTGGCGGATTATGCGGAATGATGTTCCGTTAAGCTTGATGGATAAGCAATTGATTGAGCTGGATATGGGTAGTCTGATCGCCGGTGCAAAGTACCGTGGCGAATTTGAAGAGCGGCTTAAGGCGGTCCTGAATGAAGTTAAGGCTGCGGAAGGCAACATTCTGCTGTTTATTGATGAAATTCATAATCTGGTCGGTGCCGGGAAAACAGAGGGATCTATGGATGCAGCGAATCTGCTGAAACCGATGCTGGCTCGGGGCGAATTGCATTGTATCGGAGCAACGACGTTTAATGAATACCGTAAATATATTGAAAAGGATTCGGCATTGGAACGCCGTTTCCAAAAGGTAATGGTTGAAGAGCCGACAGTTGAAGATACGGTTTCTATTCTTAGAGGACTGAAGGATCGTTTCGAATCTCATCATGGGGTCCGTATTCTGGATGAAGCGATTATCGCTGCAGCAACATTGTCAGACCGTTATATTACTGATCGTTATTTGCCGGATAAAGCCATTGATTTGATTGATGAGGCCTGTGCTTCCATTCGTGTCGAAATGGATTCCATGCCGACAGAGTTGGATGAATTGACACGTCGGATTATGCAATTGGAAATTGAAGAGACGGCCTTGAAGAAAGAAACCGATGCGAAAACTGTTGAACGGCTGGATGAGATTCGTGAAGAACTTGAAAATCTTAAAGAAGAGAAGTCCGTTCTTTATGGTAAATGGGAAAAGGAAAAAAATGATCTGAGCACCGTAAAACTATATCGTGAACAGCTTGAAAAAGCTCGTCTTGATTTAGAGGATGCACAGAATCAGGCAAAATATGAAGATGCTGCTCGCCTGCAATACCAAACTATTCCGGATCTGGAGAAGAAGATTGAGTCTGCCAATCAGGTGGAAAAGAATGATTCGATGATCAAGGAAATCGTTGATGAGCAGGAGATTGCCGGAGTTGTTGCGCGTTGGACCCATATCGATGTCTCCCGGTTGATGTCCACGGATCGTCAGAAGCTTCTGAGCCTTCGTCCTGCTCTCGCAACTCGTGTCATCGGACAGGATGAAGCAATCGATGCGGTGTCGCAAACCATTCTTCGCTCTAAAGCCCATATACAAGATGAGAATCGTCCATTGGGATCCTTTCTCTTCCTTGGTCCGACAGGTGTGGGCAAGACGGAGATCGCAAAAGCACTGGCTCAACAACTCTTTGATGATGAAAGTCGGATTGTGAGGATCGACATGAGTGAGTATATGGAGAAGCACAGTGTATCCCGTTTAATCGGTGCTCCTCCAGGATATGTCGGTTATGATGAAGGTGGTCAGCTGACGGAGGCTGTTCGTCGTCACCCGTATTCAATTATCCTTTTGGATGAGGTTGAAAAGGCGCATCAGGATGTCTTCAATGTCCTTCTGCAGGTCCTTGATGATGGAAGGATCACGGATGGAAAAGGAGTTACGGTGGATTTCACCAATACGATTATTATCATGACTTCCAACCTGGGCAGCTCGTTTGCTTTTGAGGAAGATCAAGAACTTCGTAAACTGCATTATACCCAAGAAGTGAATAAATACTTCAAACCAGAATTCATCAATCGGATTGATGATATCGTTGTCTTCAACGCGCTCAGCAAACCGGTTCTGGAAAAGATAGTTGATAAGTTTATCAATGAGTTCAGTGTTCGTCTTGAGAAGAATGGTTTGCATCTGATTGTGAGTGATGCTGCAAAGGCCAGAATTCTCAATGAAGGGTTTGATCCGGTCTTCGGCGCACGCCCGATTAAGCGGCATATCCAAAAGTTTATTGAAACAAAGGTAGCCCAGACAATGATTGAGAAAGGTATTGCTCAAGATGAGACAGTCTATGTTGATATTGAGGGGGACGATTATGTCGTTCATCTCGATTCAGCAATAAAGCACCTGAATTAAAGAAAAAGCAAATCCGTTATTTGGATTTGCCTTTTTTTGACCATTTAGAAATCTTGAAATACTGAAACAGGGAATACAGACCGATAAGTATCCCTCCGCCGGATAAGAGGTAAGCAGCGACGAGATTATAGAGGGTTGTCGGTGTACGAGTGATGATAGTGAAAACCAAGACACCGCCGATCAAAAGTCCGGCAATACCGCGGCTGACATAGGTTGAACGTTTGAATTCCATCATTTCATCGCTGTTCTCAAATTTATCTTTT
>CALNCD010000131.1 GCA_937874965.1 uncultured Erysipelotrichaceae bacterium
TAACAAGGGAATTATTTACCGTGGTGAGTATATCATCAACTGGGATCCCAAAGCCATGACGGCCTTGTCAAATATTGAAGTTATCCATAAGGAAGTTGAAGGGAAATTCTATACATTCGGCTATACGGTTGTGGAAACCGGTGAAGTTCTTCATGTCGCAACAACGCGGCCAGAAACGATGTTTGGTGATGTCTGCTTAGTTGTCCATCCGGAGGATTCCCGCTATACCCATGTCGTCGGATGCCATGCAATCAATCCTGCGAATCAGGAGGTTATTCCGATTATTACTGATGACTATATTGATATGGAATTCGGAACCGGCGTTATGAAATGTACACCGGCGCATGACCCGAATGACTTTGTTATCGGTGAGAAATATCATCTTGAAAAACCGATTTGCATGAATCCGGACGGCACAATGAACGAACTTGCCGGGAAGTATGTTGGTCAGGATCGTTTTGAATGCCGTGACAATCTGGTAAAGGATATCGAAGCTTCCGGTCATTTGGTGTCAATTGAGAAGCATGTCCACCAGGTAGGTCATTCAGAACGGACGGATGTCGTGGTTGAACCCTATCTTTCCAAGCAATGGTTTGTCAAGATGAAGCCATTGGCGGAGGATGTTTTGTCCCATCAGGACGGCGATGATCCAATCCGGTTTATTCCCGAGCGATTTGAGAAGACTTTTAAGCAGTGGCTGGAGAATATTGAAGATTGGTGCATCTCACGGCAATTGTGGTGGGGGCATCGCATTCCTGCATGGTTCAATGAGGCAACAGAAGCAGTTTATGTTGGTGAAAGTGCACCGGATGAAGAGGGGTGGGTTCAGGATGAAGATGTTCTGGATACATGGTTTTCCAGCGCATTGTGGCCTTTCTCAACTTTAGGCTGGCCTGATGATACAGCAGATTTTGAACGCTATTACCCAACCGCTTTTTTATCCACAGGTTACGATATCATTTTCTTTTGGGTGGCTCGTATGGCTTTCCAAGCGCGTCATTTTACACAGTCTGTTCCTTTTAGAGATTGTTTGATTCATGGTCTGATCCGGGATGAAAGCGGCCGGAAGATGTCAAAATCATTAGGAAACGGTATCGATCCGATGGCGGTTATCGATGAATATGGGGTTGACGCCCTGCGTTTCTTCCTGATCGGAAATTCTGCACCTGGGCAGGATCTGCGCTATAGTCCGACCAAAGTCGAAGCAGCTTGGAATTTCATCAATAAAATCTGGAATGCAACCCGATTTATCATGTTGAACTATGACGAATCCAAGGATGACATCAAACCGATTGAAACAGTCAGCTTGAACGTCATCGATCAATGGATTCTGCAGCGTTTCAATGCAACTTTGGAAGAAGTGAATCAGAATATCGAAAATTTTGAGTTCCCGAATGTCACACAGGCACTTCAGAAGTTTGTCTGGGATGATTTTTGCAGTTGGTACATTGAACTTTCAAAAACAAGTTTGCAAAGCAATTCCCTTCAAGCGCGGCAAGCGACATTATCGACCTTATTTCATCTGATCAAGCAGATTGCTTTGATGCTGCATCCGTTTATGCCGTTTGTCACTGAGGAAATCTATCAGAAGCTTCCAACGACACAAGGCTCAATCTGTGTTGGAAACTGGCCGGAAACAGCGCCGGTGACATCAATGGATCTTTCGCAGGTTAATCTGATGATTGCGTCTATTGAAGCTATACGGACGCTGAGGGTCGACTATGGCCTCAAGCCTTCCTTGATCCTTTCCGTACGGATCAAAGACAGAAATGATCATGCCATCCAGTGGGGTGAAGCGGTTAAGGAAATGCTGGAGCGCTTTGGCCGGGTTGTTGTCACGGATGCAATCGGTGTAATCATCAATAAACCTATTCAGAATGGATCGGTTGACTTCAATCAGGATGAATTGATTGATCAGGATAAGCTGAAGCAGAAGAATGAAAAGGAATTGAAGCGTCTTCAACAGGAAATACTCCGTAGTGAGACTATGCTTGCAAATCCAGGATTCACCCAGAAAGCACCTTCTGAAAAGGTAGCCCTTGAACAGGCGAAACTGGATGAATATAAGCGGCAATATGAACTGTTGGTGAAACAGGCGTAGGAGACAAGACTTTGTCTCCTTTTTTAAAAGAAGTATGCTATAATTGGGTTGAAGAAAGCGATTACAGGAGGGTTTATGACACAGAAATATGTTTATCAATTCCCCGAAGGGAATGGTGCAATGCGTGATTTACTTGGGGGGAAGGGTGCAAATCTTGCTGAGATGACAGCACTAGGATTACCTGTTCCCCAAGGATTCACGGTCACAACAGAAGCATGTAACTTGTATTACGATCAAAGCGGGACCATCAGCCAGTCAGTGATTGATGAAATATTCAAGCACCTCAGTGAACTTGAAACGATTTCAAAGAAAACATTCGGCGATGCAAATAACCCGCTTTTGGTTTCTGTCCGCAGCGGTTCCAGAGCTTCCATGCCAGGAATGATGGATACAATTCTGAATCTTGGGTTGAATGACACTGTCGTTGAAGGCCTGGCAGCATTAACTAATAATCCCCGATTTGCATATGATTCCTATCGGCGATTTATTCAGATGTTTGCTGATGTAGTCATGGAGATTCCGAAGCATACCTTTGAAGTTATTATTGACGAAATGAAGGATGCTAAAGGAATTTTGCTTGATACTGAGTTTGATGCTGATGATCTCAAGGTCATGGTTAATCGTTTCAAAGCCTATTATTTTGAACAGAAGCAAGAGAGTTTCCCTCAAGATCCTAATGTACAGCTGATTCTGGCAGTCGAGGCAGTTTTCCGCTCCTGGAATAATCCGCGGGCTATTTATTACCGGCGCATGAATGAAATCCCGAACAGCTGGGGGACTGCGGTTAATGTGCAGATGATGGTTTTTGGAAATATGGGCGATGAGTGTGCGACGGGGGTTGCATTCACCCGTAATCCATCGACGGGAGAAAAGAAACTCTATGGTGAATTCCTGATCAATGCACAAGGTGAAGATGTTGTTGCCGGGATACGGACACCGCAGCCGATGAGCGAATTAAAAATGATTTTGCCGGAAGCCTATGACCAGTTTGTTGAAATTTGCACTATCCTTGAACATCACTATAAAGACATGCAGGATATGGAATTTACAATTGAAAA
>CALNCD010000132.1 GCA_937874965.1 uncultured Erysipelotrichaceae bacterium
AAGAAGGAAAGTTTTATACCTTACTTGGCGCATCAGGTTCTGGAAAATCAACGACAATGTTTACAGCCCTTAAAGGACTGCAAGAGCGTAAAATATATAGCCTCGAAGATCCTATTGAGTGTGTGTATGATTTTATCACACAGGTCGAGTTGAACCGCGCACTGGGATTGACTTTCGAATCTGGAATTAAGCAATTATTGCGCCATGATCCAGATATTATGGTAATTGGGGAAATCCGAGACCGGAAGGAGGCACGTGATATGGTACAATGCGCCCTTAGTGGGCATCTAGTATGCACAACTATCCATGCTGCATCTGCCTATCATACGATTGTTCGCTTATTTGAGTTTGAATTACGGCCATATGAAATTATCTCGACCATTCAAGCTGTTGTCCATCAGCATGTTTCACAGAAAGGAGAGTATGTTTTTGAAGTTCTCGACCATTCTGACTTATCTGCGGCAATTGAAACTGTTCAAGCAAACCGATGACGATCAACTTAGACGGTTTCAGATGTACTCTAAGGTTGGACTGACGTTTTCAGAAATTCAAAAGCGTCTAAAGATAAGGGAGATGACAGCACTGGAGTTTTGTCAAAATCATTTGAAAATGAAGAATCGCCAGAATATTTCTCCTCAAAATATGAATCAGATGATGTTGATTGTCGACCTGTATTTAGCCCTGAAAAAAGTTAATGCAAATCTTATTAGGAAACTTCAAAAAGAAGGTGTCTATCCGGTTTTACTGATATTGTTGGGTTTTTGTGTTTCATTAGTCTGTCTTTTTTATCTTTATCCGATGTTTAACAGCATGGAAATAATGGATCAACCTGTTTCTTTGAGTCCATATTTGTTCATTCTTCTTTTTGTTCAGATATTTTTTGTCATCTTCATGATTGTTGTAATGATTATCATAGGAGCAATTCATCAAAGCTCCACGTATCGGACACTTTTGATTGAGCGTATTGTCAGTTCAAAACGTGAATCGATTATTAAAAATGTGATTCTCCAATACTTTGCGCTCCATCTTCATTATTATCTTTCCATCCAGGAGAGTACTAGAACATTGATTCTGTTTCTTCGCCGAGCATCGTTAACACGATCAACTCAATGGATTTCATATCAGATTTTTGAACGTTTAGAAAATGGAATTTCATTGAGTGAATGTGTGCAGAATACTTTGTCAGATGATGATTTCAATTTGTTTTTTGATATTGGTTTGCAATCAAATCAGCTGTCTGCAGTACTTGATGAGTACATGGACTTGGTTAACGAAAAAATTAATGAACGTTTACAACGTCTTTTGAAATTCGTCAAGTTATTCGGATATTTCTATGTCTGTCTATCAATGGTTGGATTGTTTAACCTGGTAACAATCCCATTGTCACTTGTCTCGGCTCTATAGGAGGTCACATGAAAAAAGGATTTACATTAATGGAAATGATTCTGGTCTTATTAATTATCGCAATGCTGGTTTTATTGACTGTACCCAAAATACAAAAGGTATTCGAAATAGTCACGGACAAGGGATGTGATGCCCAGTTGAAAATTGTAGACAGTGCCATACTCCAATATATGCTTGTCAACGAATCAGCACCGACTTCAATTGCAGATCTGGAGCAAGAAAATCTATTAACAAGCTCGCAGGCAAGATGTCAGAACGGTCGTTTAATTCGTATTACGAACGGAGAGGCTACCCTTGAATAAAGGAATAATGCTTCAGGAAATGCTAATTGTCTTAATCATTATCGCCTTTTTTTCATCACTGACATTGAAACAGGTTAAGATGGAGTCACTATCACCTTACCAACCTGATTCATTCATGGAAAGTCAGGTTCTTGCCATGTACAAGCGTAAAAAAGTGACTGCTTCACTGGTTGATTCAATTCATTACAACGAATACGGCAATATCAATCAGGGAGCTACGCTTGTTTTAAATAACCATACGCTCGTATTTAATCTGGGATTCGGACGCTATCATGAGAAATAAAGGGTATATTCTTATTGAGCTATTATTTAGTTTAATCGTTCTAGGAACTATGGTTGATTTAATGATAAAGGTGATTCAATTATGAAAATGAGCAAAGGATTCTCCTTTATCGAAATGATTCTTGCAGTGTTGCTTTATTCGGTGGTGCTGCAGGCATTGATAACAACTGCAATTCACGTCATGAGAATCAAAACAGGATATGTTCACCAGCGGGAGGTCGCAATTGTTCAGATGCAACAGCTGATGACATACTCGAGTCAAGTCACTTGTGATGACAATGTGCTTTCTTATTTACATAAGGGTGAGCAGTTTACGTTAAGTCTTGTAAACCATAGGCTTGTTCAAGAAGTGGGTTATGCAATTTTAATGGATGATGTTAAGTCTTTCAGCTGCAGTACAATCGAGTTCGATATTTGGATTGATATTCATTTTGAGGATGGGAAGGAGTTCCATGAAAAGTGGTAATAACATATCAGAAAATAAAGGGTTTATTCTGTATAATACACTGGTTTTATTTACTGTTTTTTTAATCATGCTGACTATGAAAACAAAAGCAATAGTGTCCTCAAAAGCTGCCGCACTTCAACTTCAGCGGATTCATCACCGCCTTTCTTTTGAGAAAACAGCATTGATTCGTGCACTTGAGCTTAGCTCAAATGAGGGCACATTACTGTCCGATGGTGGATGTTCAGCAGAAATGATTCGTGATGAACAATTGGTTACTATGCATGTTCAGTGTTATGGGAACTACATAATTTCAGTTGAATTTGATGTTGAAAACAATATTTCAGGGTATGCATTCAGTGAAGTCAATTGACAATTCACATTTTTCCTATAAAATATAGGAGGAGGATTAACCATGATATTAGTAAACGATTTGAGACCAGGCACTACCTTTGAATACGAGAACAACATTTACAGTGTTATTGATATTGCCCACAATAAAACAGCAATGCGCCAAATGATTGTTAAGGTTAAAGTCAAAAATCTACGTAGCGGGACAATTGTCGAATTGAATTTCACGGGTGGTGATAAGGTTGAACAGGCTCATATTGATAAAAGGCCGATGCAATACCTTTATGATGAAGGGGATAATCTGGTCTTTATGGATAATGAAACATTCGATCAGATTGAACTCAGTAAGGAAAGCCTAAAATGGGAATTGAATTTTCTGAAACCCAATGATACAATCTCAATTCAGATGTATGATGGCAGCGAAGTTCTTGGCGTTATTTTACCTGATAAAGTTGAACTAGCAATTGTTGAAACAGAACCTGCAGTAAAGGGTGATACCGCGACAAATGCACAGAAGAATGCAATTACTGAAACAGGCTTGGAAATCCGTGTTCCAATGTTTATCAATCAGGATGAAATTGTTCTTGTATCAACTTCAGACGGAAAATACTCAGGCCGAGCATAAGCGGAATTTTCCGCTTTTTTTTGTCCTTGAATCTGGAATTTTCAAACGTAATGACTTATTATAGTTGCCTGAAATATTCAATTTCATTTACAGTACTTAAAATCGTGCTATAATGTGAACAGAATACTTCAGGGCAGGGTGTAATTCCCGACCGGCGGTAAACCCCGCGAGCCGAAAGGTTGAATCAGTGAAATTCTGGTGGCGACAGTAAAGTCTGGATGGAAGAAGTTATTTCTTTTTTTAGTCGCCCGAGTATTTGGGTTTTTTTATTGTCATAAGGAGGTATTATGAAAAATCCCAGTACTAGGAAAATTGTGCTTGTCGCACTGATGAGTGCCATTTCTATTGTTTTGTATGCTTTTGAAATCCCGATGCCGTTTCCAGGTGCGTCCTATCTTAAATTTGATTTGAGCGATGTGCCGGCGGTGGTAACGGGAATAGTCGCAGGACCATTGTATGGAATTGCGGTTGAATTGGTGAAGAACATCATTCATGCCTTTACGATGAGCAAAGAGGGGATTGTTGGAGAATTTGCTAATTTTGCCTATGGTTTCTGTTTTGTCCTACCTGTTGCGTTTCTTTACAAGAAAAAGGGGATTCGTAGCTTACTAGGATTTGGACTGTCAATTCTTGTCTCAACTGTAGCAATGTACTTTATCAACTTGTATATTACTTTTCCGCTGTATTACCCAAATGGATTTGACGCAACGGTCACACGATTGCTGCTTACTGCGTTTACACCCTTCAATCTGGTCAAAGGAGTCATTGTTTCAATTTCTGTTTTCTTGGTCATGAAATCATTGGGCAGGTATTTAGAACACTTGAAATAGATGCTTTATTAGCCGTTCAGAGCAGACATTTCTTTATCTAAAAGTCGAAGCATGCTACAATTCTGCCGTTGAAAGTTGATGGATAGAGAAAGGTCAAATTCCTTCTTAAGCAGAGGAGTTTGTCCTTTTTTTGTCTGGTATTTTAATCTTGTAATATTTAGTAGTATTTGGTTTGTCGAATGATTGATCGCATTTCAGCTTTTTTGTTAATTAGCGAGATAATCATGCCTATTAAAATTATTGAAGGCTTTATTTTCATTCGCATCAAAGCCACGATCAGAACAGTGTTTTCATCATCAATAATTGATGACATTTGCATTTCACATGTGTAAATGTTAGAATTACATCAATTTTACTCGGGGGGGGAAAAAACATAATGAAAAGGTATACGTGTATACTTCAACATGACGCTTCAGATTGTAAGGATATGCGCTTTTTTGTTGTTTTCAAATCACTGATTCTTTTTCAAAAAAGACTGCTTCTAACAACAATCTCTGCACCCTTAGTTTTGAGTTTAATGGGTATAATTCCAAATATGTTATCAAAGATTTTTGATGATTTTTATTATTCGTTATCACCTTAGAAACAGTCTCTTCACTTTTTTTGATTGTATTCGCAATTGTTTTATTAATTCAAAATTTGCAATCGGTATTATAAACTCAACAGTTGCATACGAAGTTTATTAAGGAACTAGACAAGCAAGAACAGTCGGAGAGACATGGATTGACTAATGGATTTGAGTTTGGAATTACATGTTCCAAAGAAATAGTCAAGTTATTGAGAGGGGTGATAACCGTGAAGGTATGGGAAATTAATTGTTTTGGGTAGTGAATGGCATTCCAGTTTTTTTATAAATAAAAGGAGGATAATAACATGGAATTAGCATTACCGAAGAATTGTATCGTGATTGAAGAAGATGAAATGATGAACTTAGATGGCGGTTTGATAATAAGAAACTATTGCTGGGGACTTCCTGTTAATCTAGCAACAGTACTAGCAGGGCCAAGCTTAGGGTACGGTATATTACTGTTGAGCGTGATAAAAAATTCGATCGATTATGAAGATTCATTTCATATCTACAGCGTGCGGTCTCCAATGCAGATATTGAGCCATATTTAGACTATGAAAATACTCAGATTTCTCTCTTGGTCAGCATTTATGGCTGTTATGCTAGTTTTGATTATTGATAGTTCATTATTGCCGAAATGGTTTTACCTATTAGTCTTAATGCAATATGGTGCAGGTATTTTTTTCTTTTATAAAGACAAGTAAAAATGATTGGTCTGTGGTTCATCAAAACCATTATCCAATTAAGATTAGATACTGCATTAGGAGTTGGTAAGAATATATCGGCTCCTTTTTGTTGCTAAACTAAAGAAACTCCATCAGCTAGAATAGCAGTGCAGCTTGTCAGTTGTACTGAGATAAAGCAGAAGAAGGATTCAATGAAGGTGCCTGCAGTTTATCATGTACCACATAGAGTTGCAGATACTAGAGATTGTTTGCACGGAAAATATCAAACAGGTTTATAGAACACTTGAAATAGATGCTTTATTAGCCGTTCAGAGCAGACATTTCTTTATCTAAAAGTCGAAGCATGCTATAATATTGCATGAGGTGTTTCCCTATGATATCAAGAGTAAAAAAGAACCAAGAGTTGTATAACCAGTTAACCCAGGATACCGAAAGTGATTTATCAAATTCGGATCTTGCTTCGCTTTCGCAACGGATTTCCCGAAAAGGAAATGATTCAACTGATTCAGATGCGTTATCTGTTGATACCAATCATGATCCCTTGCATTCAAAGTCCCTTGAAACCATTGCGGATACATCCGTTGAACTTGACTATTCTGCGGTAGAAAATCACGATATTTCAATTCAGACTAAGGATGATGACATTAAGGAATTGCTATGGAATACGTTCGAGAATACGTATCTGGATGATTTTTTGAATGAAGTTAAACAGTATAATGTCAAGAAAGGGTATCGAAGGACCGAGGATACTCAGGCGAATATTTTAGCAAGCCTGAATGAAAATAAGGGTGCAGTTCGTCGTCATCAAGAAATTGAGCAGCCTCTTGAATCGAAATTGTCTGAACCAATTTTCGAAACCTATGAGGAAGAGAAACCGATTGAGGACATTCAGTTTTCTGCATTGAAGGAAGATGAGGTTCAAGCCGAAACTGGCGGATCATCAGAAACGCTTGATCAGAATACGATTGCGTTGGAAGTCCAGAAGATGCTTCGTGAGATGGAACAGGACTTCATTAATGAATCAGCAAAATTCACTCAAGAACAAGAACAGAGTGAAACAAGAAAAAAGTCAAACGACCTTAAGCAACCCGAACGCTTGCCAGAGGTTGAGAATTTACAGCCAGTTCCTGTGAGCGAGGAAACCAAGACTCGTGGCAATCAAGAATCGCATCCTGATCTTGATGCGCCTTCTTATGAGGCTTTGCTTGCTTCAACACAGCAGCTGAAGGTGAAGGTTAATGATTACGAAGAAGACTTGCAGAGTATTAACAATCGTGTTGCGATTACGAATCGTGTCATTAGTTTCGTCCTGTATCTTCTGATTGTTGCACTGGTTGTTGTCATTGTTGTCTTTGTCTATTACTTTGTGGTTAAACGTTAATGGGTACTCAGATTAATATTGCGATAGATGGTCCAAGTGCTTCTGGTAAAAGTACAATTGCCAAAGCGTTGGCTTATAAATTAGGGTATCTTTATATTGATACCGGTGCGATGTATCGTTGCATTGCATTGTATGTTCTTGATCATGAAATTGATCCAAATGATGAATTTGCTGTGAGTAAACAATTGCGTTCAATTGATATAAAACTTGATTCATACGGACATTATTATTTGAATGGAACTGATGTATCCCAAAGGATTCGAGAGAATGACATCGCGTTAGTCACTTCTGAAATATCGCAGTACAGTGATGTCCGGCGTTTTCTTCTTGATTACCAGCGCAGCTTCATTCGCAATAAAGGCTGTATCATGGACGGCCGTGATATCGGAACTGTTGTCATGCCTGATGCTGAATTGAAAATATTCCAAATCGCATCTGCGGATCAGCGTGCTGAACGTCGCTATTTGGAGCTAGTCAAAAATGATCCTTCCGTCAAATATGATGATGTATATCAAGATATTTTAACACGCGATTATCAGGATTCCCATCGCGTATTATCGCCGCTTGTTAAAGCGTCGGATGCAATAGAGATAGATACTTCTGAAGCAACGATTGATGAAGTTGTCAACCAGATTTATACGTTAGCTTTGGAAAGGATGAATTAGAATGATAGATGGAACAATTGCGATTGTCGGCCGCCCGAATGTTGGCAAATCGTCCCTGTTTAACCGTTTGATCGGCGATCGGAAATCAATTGTTGATGATCAGCCCGGTGTAACACGTGATCGTATTTATGGTGGAAGCGTTTGGTTAACCAAGAACCTGCGTTTTATTGATACCGGTGGTATCCAGTTGGAGAATCAGCCTTTTCATGAGGAAATTAAGGCACAGGTTGAAATAGCAATCGATGAGTCTGATGTCATCATTTTTGTCGTTGATGGCATGCAGCCTTTAACAAATGATGATATTTATATTGCTAGAAAACTTCAGCGGTCCTCAAAGCCTGTGGTATTAGCAGTCAATAAAATAGATGATATTCAGTTTCAAACGAATATTTATGATTTTTATGCACTAGGATTTGATAGTCCAATTCCGATTAGTTCTGCACATGGTATCGGCATAGGCGATGTTCTCGATGAGTGTCTTAAGTATTTGCCTGAGAAACGGATGAATGATTACAAAGGTGCAATTGCATTTTCTATCATCGGACAGCCGAATGTCGGGAAGTCTTCGTTGGTTAACGCTCTTTTGAATCAGGAACGTGTCATTGTTTCTGATATTGAAGGAACGACACGTGATTCAATTGATACGCCAGGCATTCGCAAAAAGGGGAAAGTCTATGAAAATATCGAAAAGTATTCCGTATTGCGAGCGATGCAGGCTATTGAACGCAGCGATATTGTTCTGTTTTTGATTGATGGTGAAAAAGGTATCCGTGCGCAGGATAAACATGTTGCCGGCTATGCACATGAAGCTGGTAAGGGTGTTATTATTGTTTACAACAAGTGGGATACGGTTGATAAAGACAAGACATCAACGGATAAAGTAACTAAAGAAATCCGTGAGGAATTTGCTTATCTTTCATATGCTCCAATCGTCTTTGTTTCAGCGACGACAAAGCAGCGTATTCATACCTTATTCCCGTTGATTGAGGAGATTTTTGAAAATACGCATCGTCGTATTTCTACAAGTGTTCTCAATGACGTTTTGATTGATGCGACTAATCTTACACCACCGCCGACTCATCAGGGGAAGCAGCTCAAGATCTACTATGCTTCGCAAGTCAGTGAAGCGCCTCCCGGAATTGTCTTATTTGTGAATGATCCTTCGTTATTGCACTTTTCATACCAGCGTTATCTTGAAAATAGATTGCGTGAGGCATTTGATTTCAATGGAACACCTGTTCATTTCATGATCAGAAAGCGAGGAGAATTATGAAAATAGCAGTATTAGGTTCTGGAAGCTGGGGTACTGCGTTGGCCCAGGTTCTCAGTGATAATCGTCACGATGTTACCATATGGGGAAATAACCTTGATCAGATTGTCGATATTTCTCTCTATCACTCGAACGAACAGTTTTTCCCCGGTGTTAAGGTCAATGCTGACATTAAAGCAACCCAGGATCTAAATGATGTTGCAGCATGCGAGATGTTTATTCTTGCAGTTCCTTCGATTGCGATAGAAGAGGTTTGTCTGCGATTGAATTCTGTTTTGGATCATCCTGCTATTATCGTCAGTGTTGCAAAGGGTTTCCATCCCGTGACGAAAGAGCGGCTTTCTGAAGTTGTTAAGCGGTCTATTTATCCTCTCTATAACCAATCGATTGTCTGTCTAATTGGCCCTAGTCATGCTGAGGAGGTTGTTCTACGGCTATTGACATCTGTCAATGCTGTTTCAGACAATGAAGATGCCGCAAGCTGTGTTCAGTCTGTTTTTTCCAATGCTTACTTCAGAGTCTATCGGGGATCCGACTTAATCGGTTCTGAAATAGGTGTAGCGATCAAGAATATTATTGCAATTGGGGCGGGAATCCTGACTGGTTTGGGACAGGGGGATAATGCTCGTGCAGCGTTGATTACACGAGGACTAGCTGAAATGACACGATTTGGTGTTGCCCATGGAGCACAAGCAATGACATTTTTGGGATTAACCGGGGTAGGGGATCTAGTTGTTACTGCAACTTCTGAACATTCGCGTAATTTCAATGCAGGATTGCTTATCGGCCAATGTGATGATGCAAAGCCTTTTTGGGATAAGAACGAGTTTACGGTTGAAGGTGTTTTCGCAACCAAAGTTGTCCACGAGCTGGCTATAGCCTCATCAATTTCAATGCCGATTACCGCTGCGATTTATGCTGTTCTCTATCAGAATTCCAAGCCATCAATGATGGTGGAATCTCTGATGCAACGTGAACTGAAGGACGAAAAAATCGTTTAGATAGTACCTTGTAATTGATATAAGATAATGATATGATAATTTCAGAACGGAGGTATTATATGAACACTTCATATAACAAAAAAGCACTTGTAGAAAGTCTTTCTACAAAATTAGATGTAACTAAAAAGCAAGCTACAGAATTTGTTGAGGCTTTCCTGAAAGAGGTTACTACAGCATTGACAAATGGTGATAAAGTTGACCTGAGTGGTTTTGGGAAGTTTGAAGTCAAGGAACGCCCAGCACGTGAAGGATTCAATCCGCAGACAAAAGAAAAAATTGCGGTGCCTGCTTCAAAGAAAGTTAGTTTCAAGCCTGCAAAAGCATTGAAAGATTCCGTACAATAAGATGATAAAAAGAAGCATTGCTTCTTTTTTTATACGTAGAATCGCCTATAATAGATGTAGATAGTTTAGAAATCATGTCTGGCATGATTGAGAGGTGCAGTATGCAATTTGGATTATATTTATTAAGTATAGGAATTGTCCTGTTTTCTCAGATGCTGATCACCAATCAGTATAAGAAATATAGAGCAATCGACATTGAAAGCGGATTGACCGGTTATGATGTTGCTAAAAGAATTCTCGAATCGAATAATCTTGCTCAGGTAGATGTGGTCATGCAAGAAAAAGGGGTCTTAAGCGACTTCTACGACCCAAAGTCAAATACAGTCTCATTATCCCCATCGGTCTACAATGACTCATCAGTCGCTTCTATAGCGATTGCAGCACATGAATGTGGCCACGCGATTCAGTATGCGACGGGTTATAAAATTATCGGTGTTCGTAATCGGATTATGCCGCTTGCAATTGCAAGCAGTAACCTCAGTATCTTCTTGATTATAGCAGGATTAATTCTGTCATCTAGTTTGGTTGGACAGATGCTGGTGACAATCGGATTGGTCATGTTTGGTATTGTTGCGGTTTTCCAGCTTGTGACACTTCCGATTGAGTTCAATGCTTCAAGTCGTGCGCTTGCCTTGCTTCAAACATATCCGGATATCACAGAAGATGAACTTGATGGCTCCAAATCAATGCTTAAGGCTGCCGCATTTACTTATGTGGCGTCCT
>CALNCD010000133.1 GCA_937874965.1 uncultured Erysipelotrichaceae bacterium
GATCACCGAATGGGCTAACCCCTTGGAACCCAGTTACCAATACGATCTGACGGCGGTCCAGTTCAGCCTGGATACGGGAACCGCTGATTTTGCGGATGCGGGCTCTTCCATATTCAGCGGTTGTTTCTATACCGCTTTGCAACGCATTCAGTGAAACGGCAGGATAGCCCTGCTGCTGAAGCTGAAGTGCCATTAAAGCAACGGATTGCTGCTCACCTGTTGCCAACAGCATATCCAATTCCCGTCGCCCAGGATGCGCTGAAACTTCCCGAACTTTCGCAATTAACTCATCCGTAGTGTCCCCTTGAGCAGACAAAACGACGACAATCTGATCATGCTGGTCAAAGCGGTGCGCAATAATCGCCGCCACCGCCTTGATCCGTTGTGCATCAGCAACACTTGAACCCCCAAACTTCATTACGACTAACATAACTTCCCTCCAAATCCTCTATATCCCCGCAACTGCTGACTTAAAGACCAATCACCGACGGTACTTCATTCGAGAACGTCAGCTGCACCGCCTGATTCAGCGCCAGATTTAGAACATCGCTGAGAACAGAACTGGCCGTCGGCTGTCCACCGGCCCCTGCCCCAAAGAACATGACATCCCCAGTCAGATCACCCTTGACCACAACAGCATTGTTTACACCGCTGACCATAAACAAAGGATGGTCAGAAGATATCCGCTTTGGCCCGACCGATAAGCGGTAGCCATCGCTTGCTTGCATCGCTTCAGCAACCAGTTTGATAGTCTCTCCTTGCTGCTTTGCTTCAGCCAGATCATCCAAACGGACAGTCTCAATCCCCTGACAACGTACATGATGAAGACTGAATTGCTTATTCCACGCCAAGGAGGCCAGAATCACAAGTTTACGGGCAGCATCCAAGCCGCTGATATCAGCACTGGGATCGCGTTCTGCATAGCCCAAGTCCTGTGCTTGCGCAAGCGCTTCGTCAAAGGCGAGCCGATCATCCTGCATCCTTGAAAGAATATAATTGGACGTGCCATTGAGAATGCCGGACAGGGATTCAATCCGATTGGCCTGCAAGGATGACTTCAATGGGTAGAGAACGGGAATTCCGCCGCCCACACTGGCTTCAAAACAAAATTTCACCCGATGATTTCGGGCAATTTCGAAAAGCTCCGGTCCTTTTTCCGCAACCAAGTCCTTATTGGCACTGACCACATGCTTGCCTGCTTTCAAGGCACGCGAAATATATGAATAGGCAGGCTGAATCCCGCCCATGACTTCAATAACGCATTCGATTTCAGGATCGTCAACAATCGCTTCGAAGGTTGTTACGCCGCGCTCTCCTAACATTGGATGAGGACGCCGGACCAGCACTTTTTCAACCTCGAGTTCAACTCCGTATTGTGACGCATAAAACATCTGATGATCAAGACACGCCTGATAGACTCCCTTCCCCACACTTCCAAAGCCTAACATTGCTATTTTCATCGTGTCACATCCCTCTATAAAGTCCGTTTTTCCAATTTACTATGGGGCAATTTTATCATATAATATTTTGAAAGACAAGCACACCAAGGAGGGCCATATGCGCTATTACAGTACACGAACAGAGCTCCAGCAATCTCCATCCAAAGCAATTCTGGAAGGATTGGCTGGTGATGGCGGACTTTACCTCCCTGAACAGCTTCTTCCTATTGATTATCACGACTATCTTGACTTGAGCTATGGGGAAATAGCTTTCCGATACCTCAGCGACTATCTGGATGATCTGCCACAGCAACAGCTGCACGCAGCCATACAAAAAGCATACAGTTCAGAAAACTTCAGCCTGAGCGAAATCAGTGCGTTGCATCTGACTTCACCAAAGCAAGGCTACCTTGAACTCTATCACGGCAAAACCCTGGCTTTCAAGGATCATGCGCTGAGCCTGTTTCCATCCCTGCTAACCCTTTCCAAGCAGCATCAGCACCAGACCAATGACATCTGGATTCTAAGCGCCACTTCGGGTGATAC
>CALNCD010000134.1 GCA_937874965.1 uncultured Erysipelotrichaceae bacterium
CATTGGAGATTGCCAAACGGATCATCATGAAAGTCAAGTCACAACCGTTTATCACAAGGCAATTAGAGGATATGAAGTGGCTGGAAGACAATAGCTTCATTCTGGATGGTGAGTTTGCCCAGTTCGTACCGGATCAAGATGACGATGCATTCATTGTTATGGTGGACGATGCTATTGAGAAGCTGATGAAGGGGGCTGAAAAACTATGACAATAGGAACTGGAAATCAGATCCGCACGATGTATGTAGGCGAGGGGCCGTTGCGGCCCCTTGATACTGAGGTTAATGAAGTTCTTATGCACCAATTACGAGACCATGAAATCATTGACATCAAGCCATTGGGCTTTTCTACAAACTTCGAATACACGGCTGTATTAATCGTTTACAAAATAATCGGAGTGTGATATCATATCCTTACCAAATGAAGGGAGAGATACCATGTCCGACTATGAAACATGGCGGGTGCCGATTCACAAGGATCTGAAATCCCGAATTAATGGGTATGCAGCATCTGTACAGGCACCCAAGGAGGCTATTGTCAGAACCGCTGTTACGGAATATCTAAACAAGCAGATGCAGGAGAAGGTATTCCCTCTATGCATCATGACTGATGCCGAGCTAACCCACACAGCATTTGAGGAAAAACCGGAGTGCAAGAAGTTCCTGCAACGGATGCCGGGGCTGCTTGTGGACCGTATTGACGAGATCGCCAAGCTGAACAACGTAAGCCGCAATCAAGCGATTAATGAGATTTTGGAATACTGTCTGAATGATCCTGTAATGACTGCCAGCGATTACCGTTACCGTGAAGCGATGAAAAACGCCTATGAAAGAATGTGGGAAGGGGAGGTTGATCATGAGCAGTAGGACGGAGCTATACAAATTCCACAACCCGGTGGAGCCGGGCCGTTGGATCATCAAGGCCGTAACCCGGTCCGGCAACATCTATTACTGCGATAGCGCAACTGAACCGACCGACGCTGAAATGCATGAAGCTTGGATGAACAAAA
>CALNCD010000135.1 GCA_937874965.1 uncultured Erysipelotrichaceae bacterium
TACGTACGGTGACTGGAGTTCAGACGTGTGCTCTTCCGATCTGGCTCTATCTGCGCTGACGATGGCCGAGCATTTCCGGGATAAGCAAAAACAGGATGTTCTCTTGTTTATTGATAACATCTTCAGATTTACCCAAGCGGGATCAGAAGTGTCGGCGTTATTGGGGAGAATGCCATCTGCTGTCGGCTATCAACCGACACTGGCTACGGAAATGGGCCAACTTCAAGAGCGGATTACTTCAACCAAGGATGGATCGATTACATCCGTGCAAGCAATCTATGTTCCTGCCGATGATTTGACTGATCCGGCTGCAGCCATTGTTTTTTCCCATCTCGATGCTCGTACTGTTCTGGATCGAAATATCGCGGCCTTAGGCATCTATCCTGCAGTGGATCCTCTCGAATCAAGCAGCCAGCTTCTTTCTGAAGACAGTGTAGGCAGCAAACACCTTAATGTTGCTTTACGTGTCCAATCGCTCTTGCAACGATATAAGGAACTTCAGGATATTATCGCAATTCTTGGTTTGGATGAGTTGGGGGAAGACGATCGTTCAGTGGTTGCTCGAGCAAGACGGGTCCGTAATTTTCTTTCTCAACCGTTCAGTGTGGCTGAGGGTTTTTCCGGAATCAAGGGCAAGTATGTCGCATTGAGTGATACCGTGAACAGTTTCGCGGCCATCCTTGATGGAGAGACAGATGATATTCCGGAATCCTATTTCTTGTTTAAAGCAACCATTCAGGATGTCATTGATGCCTATCGTGAGGATCGAGATGGACATTAGTTTTGTTACACCTGAAAAGAAAGAAGTGTTAAACTCTGTTATGCAGATAACATTTGAAACTGTCGATGGACAACAAACCCTGTATGATCATCCGATGGATGTTTTGGTTGAAATTTGTGAGGGAAATGTTATTATCAATAAAGATAGACTTTTTAAAGTGACAGATGGATTATTTTACATTGCCCAGAATACGGGGGTATTCAGTGTCTCGGATTTTTTTGAAATAAAGAAATAAAGAAGGGGTGATCTTTTGAACTTGAATCTCAAGACATTGAAAATCAAGCCGATCCGCTTGGTTGTGTTAAGTTTCCTGATGATCATCGGCGTCGGAAGTTTACTGCTGTGTTTGCCTTGGAGTAACCAGATTCCGGGTGCCAGGTATGTCGATCATCTGTTCACCGCAGTTTCAAGTGTCTGTGTCACAGGTTTGGTCGTACTTTATCCAGTCCAGCAATACACGGTTTTCGGACAGATTATTATCATGGTCTTAATTCAATGCGGCGGATTAGGCATTATGACGATTATTGCGTATGTGTTGAATCAGCTTAAAGTCAGGTTTGACATCCATGCAACGAAAACTGTTTCGGAAGCCACTGGACATAGCAGCTTAGCAACCCTTCATGGCTATGTGAAACGTATTATCCGCTATACCCTTATTTTCGAGGGAATCGGCATGGTTCTGCTGAGCATTCGGTTTATTCCGGAGTTCGGTCTCTTCGGAGGATTGTTTAATGCGATGTTTCTGGCGGTTTCGGCATTTTGTAATGCCGGTTTTGATAATCTGGGTCTCACGAATCTAATTCCTTATCAGTATGATGTTCTCGTAAGTTTAACGGTTTCGTGTCTGATTATCATCGGTGGATTAGGGTTTCCGGTCTGGATGGAGCTCAGCCGGTTGATCAAGGAAGCTGTGGAAAAGAAAAGCAATAAGCGTAAGGTGTTCAATTCGATGAATTCACATGCACGTATTGTGATCAAGATGACCTTGATGCTGCTGATCGGCGGAACAGTTGTCATTTTCTTTTTTGAACAGCAAAAACTTAGTATTGAAAGCCCGCAGGATTTCTTCCGGATTTTACTTACTTCTTTTTTCCAGTCAGTAACTACCAGAACTGCAGGCTTCTCAACCATGAATATTGCGACGATGCACTTCGGGAGCCTATTGGTCATGATTGTCCTTATGCTGATCGGCGGTTCACCTAGCGGGACTGCTGGAGGCTTTAAAACAACAACGCTTTATCTCGTATACCGTTTTGTAATCCAGGAGTATTTAGAAGATGAAAGTATTATTGTTCACAAGAAGGAAATTCAGCGGCGGACAATTAAAAAAGCATTGGTTGTGTTTATCACCTTTCTAAGTCTCTACTTTGTCGCATCGTTTATCTTGGTAGTGAGTCTGCCTGGTGTGGACCCGCTGCGTATTTACTTTGAAGCAGCATCGGCAATCGGGACGGTTGGTTTAACAATGGATTTAACGATTCTTTTAAACGATCTAGCAAAAGGTGTGATAATGCTCCTAATGTTCTTCGGACGGCTTGGTCCATTGGCTATTATTTTTGCGATACGAGGCAATAGTTCTCACAAGAAAGGAACTGAAGTGCATTATGCTCATGCAAATGTACTGATTGGATGACTATGAAAAAAACAGTTGCGGTTTTAGGATTAGGTATATTTGGGTCTTCAATTGCGAAGAAGCTCTGCGAATTTGATTGCGATGTTATTGCGGTCGACATGGATATTGATAATGTCGAACGAGTGGGTCATCTGGTTGATCAGGCTATCCAGGCTGATTTTACCCACTATGAAGCGCTTGAAGAGATCGGGCTTGGGGTTTGCGATATAGCGGTGATCGGAACATCTCGAAATCTGGAAAGTGCTATTCTGGGGGTATTGAACTGCAAGAAGCTGGGAATTAAGACAGTGATTGCTAAAGCAAAGAATAAAACATACATGGACATTCTATACCGCATCGGTGCAGATAGAGTGATACGGCCTGAGAAAGATTCTGGTACACGGTTAGCTCAAGAGCTGGCTGCGCCAACAATTCTGGATCAAATCAATCTGGATGATCGCTATAACATCTACGAATTAGTTGCCCCGAAAGCATGGGTAGGCAAGTCATTGGCTGAACTTGATCTAAGAAATAAATATGGGATTAATTTAATCGGTTTTAAATCTTCTGGAATATTTGAAGTGCAGTATGATGCGCAAACGAAATTCAATAGCGGCGATATTGTCGTATTTATCGGGGATAAAGACTCTGTGAAATCAATTGTATAGGCTGAAAACTATGCTTGAAAGATGTGCAAATGCATGCATTCATGATACGATTCAGGAAAGGATGCAATAAGGGTTTTCATGTGGGCTGCCGATTGCACTTGATGCAGCCGTGTAGAATATGAGGCGAGGGCGAGGCATGAACCAGCTGCACGTGTTAGAATAGGGTATACCCTACCTTTAGAGAGGAGTCATTATGATTTACAAGACTTATTATAATTCACCGTTGGGACGTATCATTCTTGCTGCGAATGAGCAGGCGTTGCTCGGTGTCTGGTTTGATGATCAGCAGTTTATCAATGTGTCAGTGGTCGATGCGGCCATTCCGGAACCTGAATCTGCCCTCTTAATTCAGACTTCACAATGGCTGGATGATTATTTTGCCGGGAAAAGACCCCCGGTCCATGCTTTACCTCTGGCCTTTGCAGGGTCAACTTTCCGAAATCAGGTCTGGGCAATGCTTCAGGAGATACCGTATGGTGAAACAATGACATATGGTGAGATAGCGGCAACGCTTGTGGCGAATCAGGCGATGCAGCGGATGTCTGCCCAGGCAGTCGGGAATGCAGTAGGCCATAATCCGTTCTCCATTCTTGTTCCTTGTCATCGGGTTTTAGGAATCCAGGGCAATTTAGTCGGTTATGCAGGCGGGATTGACAGGAAACGTCAGCTTCTGCTTCATGAGGGTTACGCAGGGGTTCCGCTGAAGGAACCAAGAAAACGCTAATGGTTACCCTTGACGATCACCTCATTGATTTGGTTTTGTCGACGGTTGCCGAGATTCCGTCAGGAAAGCTGTCAACCTATGGGGATATCGCAGACATGTGCGGATATCCGAACCATGCCCGCTTAGTCGGACGGATCATGAAAGGATCAGGGCTTTATGGGGATTTCCCTTGCCATCGGGTGGTAAATAACCAAGGGGCATTAGTGCCAGGATGGGATGAACAGCGCGATTTATTGGCCGATGAGGGCATTACCTTTCTCGCTTCCGGTCATGCTGATCTTAAACGTTACCGCTGGCGAAGCGTTTGACGGGAAGGATCTGCAGATAGCTTTCCTGCTCATCAGGATCACTGTTCCTTGTTGCGTTTTCAGCAGTATAAGGTCAAGGCTGTTCTTCCCGAAAACCTGGGTTGCAAAGAGTTGGGAGGATAGGGTTCTTGGCTTTTCTGCGTGCCAGCAGTTATCCGGCCGGCGGTTTTCGCCGCTGCAACGAGCTGATCTAATGAGGAAAGAATTGGCGGAAGGTTAAATACGCACGCTGTTTCAGGTTTCACTCATCTTGCTTCCAGGATTTGCTGTCTTGTTTTTTTTATTGGATCCTGACAGTTTTTCCTGAAGGAAGCCTTGATGCAATTAAAGAAGGATGTATGATAGTGCTGAGCGACGAGAACTCGCTATGAAAATACGGAATAAAATCCGTCCTTATCTTAAGAACAGCGAAGCAATGACCCTTCTGGAGGTTGGCTGCGGGACAGGATTGATTGGCCTTGAATTCGCATCGTTGTTTCAGCGGACTCTTCTTCTGGATGGTTCTTCGGATATGATTGCCTGTGTGCAGGAAAAACTGAAGGACTCGGCACTCGCTGGAAATGTTGAAGCTCTCGTCCTGGATTTTGAACAGGAACGGCTGTCGGAGACTTTTGATGTTGTCCTCGTGGTTCAGGTACTGCTGCATATCCAGGATAGCAGGGAAATGCTAGCACGCCTGTACGATTCACTTAAACCAGGAGGCCGTTTGATCCTTGTGGATTATACACGCAACAATGCCGTTAAGTCAGCGCTGATTCATCCCGGATTCGATGTCGGAGTGCTTCTGGATGAGTTGAAGAATACTGGGTTTTCCGCTTCTGAGTGCGTGGTGCTCTCTGATCTCAGGGAACCTTTGATGGGTTTGCCAACTCCTTTGTTTCTCATCTGTGCTGAGCGCTGAGTCTTGACTCGGCGTTTTTTTATACACTGAACTTGACAGGAAAAGCAGAAGGAGTTAATATTGTTAGTGTTCTAACAATTATCGAGGTGTACAATGGAGAGAGAAATCGGTTTTGAATTACGGGATGTCATGCAGCGTATCCATCAAGCGATGGAACGGAATCGTCTGAAAGACAACAATCACCTGACTCATACGCAGATGATGCTGTTGGTCTACTTATCGCAACAATCAGAGCCGGTCTACCAAAAACACATTGAAAAGCGGTTCAATATCCGTCGCTCAAGCGCGACAGCCTTGTTGAATGTTCTGGAAAGAGAGCAGTATATCAAACGACAGGAAGTAGCATTCGATGCCCGTTTGAAACAGATCGTTTTAACGGAAACATCCAAGGCAGTGATTGAAATCATGGATCAGAATATTCGCACATTGGAGGATCGGCTCGGTCAAGGGATTTCAGATCAAGACCGGCTGATCTTCTTCAAGGTGATTGATCAGATCAAAGAAAATTTGGAATGAGGTCAGTGTATGATAAAACGTTTGTTGCATGAATTGAAAGAGTATAAGAGGGCCTCACTGCTGGCTCCTTTGTGTGTTTGCGGCGAGGTCATAATGGAGTTGATGATCCCGTTTCTGATGTCTTATATTATCGACAGGGGCGTGAATGCCGGCGATATCGAGGCAATTGTCAAATATGGACTGATGATGCTTGTCTGTGCATTTGCTGCATTGTTTTTTGGCGCAATGAGCGGTCATTATTCGGCCTTGGCAGCTGCAGGGTTCATCAAGAATGTCAGGGATGCGATGTTCAAGAAGATTCAAACCTTTTCTTTTGCCAATGTCGATCGCTTCTCAACTTCAGGATTGGTTACCCGGATGATGACGGATGCAAGCAATGTCCAGCAAGCCTATCAGATGATTATCCGTCTGGGGGTTCGGGCACCGCTGATCCTTGTTGTAGCAATCGGCATGACCCTTTACATCAATGCCCGGTTAGCGGTGATTTTTCTGATCGCAATGGTATTCTTGGCTGTTGTGCTTTCATTGATCACGCTGAAATCCTATCCGCTCTTCCAGAAGACTTTCCAGAAATACGATGATCTGAATGAAAGTGTCCAGGAAAATGTTGGAAATATCCGGGTTGTCAAGGCGTATGTCAAGGAAGAACATGAAATCAGCCGTTTCGATCGAGCAGTTGAAAATCTGAAGCGGATGTTTACAAAGGCAGAGAACATTCTGGTTTTCAACAGCCCTGTAATGACATTGACAGTCAATGCCTGCATGATTGCCCTGAGTTGGTTCGGTGCTCAGTTTGTTGTTTCCGGACAACTGGCAACCGGTGAATTGATGAGTATGTTCACGTACAATATGAATATCCTGATGAGTTTGATGATCCTTTCCATGATCTTCGTGATGCTGAGTATGTCATTGGCTTCCGCGAAGCGGATTTCCGAAATCCTGGTTGAACAGCCAACGATAGCCAACCCTGATCATCCCATTATGGAAGTTGAGGATGGTTCGATCCAGTTCAGGGCTGTTTCATTCAGTTACAGTGATACGGCGGAAAGTGAGGTTCTTCATAGCGTTGACCTTTCAATTGCTTCTGGGGAAACCATCGGAATCCTAGGTTCGACCGGCTCATCCAAGACGACATTGACCAATCTGATTCCTCGTCTCTACGATGTGAGCGCGGGTGCAGTGCTGGTCGGTAACAGGGATGTTCGCGAGTATGATCTGAGAGTGCTGCGAGACAGTGTTTCCGTCGTTCTTCAGAAGAATGTGCTGTTTTCCGGAACAATCATTGAAAACATGCGTTGGGGAAATGATCAGGCTACCCTGGAAGACATCCAGGCAGCCTGCAAACTGGCTTGCGCTGATGAATTCATTCAGCAGTTCCCTGATAAATATGAAACCTTTATTGAACAAGGCGGTACGAATGTTTCTGGCGGACAGAAACAGCGTCTCTGCATCGCACGGTCTCTCTTGAAGCATCCGAAGGTTCTGATTCTTGATGATAGCACCAGTGCCGTGGATACGCGTACAGATGCGCAGATCCGCGAGTCGTTCAGAACGTCATTGAAGGAGACGACTACGATCATTGTCTCGCAACGGATTTCCTCGATTGAAGATGCAGATCGGATTCTTGTCATGGAAGACGGCCGGATTTCTTCGATCGGAACGCACGCTGAACTTTTAAAGACGAGTGCAATCTATCAGGATGTCTATGAAACTCAGAAACGAGGTGATGAGGAATGAGTGAAAACAGTCGTGTCCGAAGCCAGGCAAAAGGTTCAACCTTGGATATGGGAATCCTGAAGCGTTTGATTCGCTTTATTGTTTCGTCTTATAAAAAAGAATATGCCATTATTATTGTCTGCTTGATTATCTCGGCATTAGCCACGGTATCTTCATCCTTATTCATGCGGATTTTGATTGATACGTATATTACACCGTTGCTGCAAGCTGTAAATCCGGATTATGGTCCATTGGCACATGCCTTGATTTCATTGTCGTGTATCTTCGTTCTGGGGTTGATTGCGAATTTCATATACCAGAAATTGCTGGTTACTGTGTCTCAGGGAACCATGGAAAAATTACGGAAGACCTTGTTTTCCACTATGGAGAAGCTTCCGATCCGTTACTTTGATACGCATGCTCATGGGGATATCATGAGTATCTATACCAATGATATCGATACGCTTCGGCAGGTGATTTCCCAAAGTATCCCGCAGTTCTTAAATTCCATGTTCATGGTTGTGGCCGTCTTTATCGCCATGCTGGTGATTTCAATTCCCTTGACGTTAATCACAGCAGTCATGGTTCTGGTCATGCAGTATGTCACTCGGCTCATTATGGCTAAATCAGGGAAGTACTTCGTGCTTCAGCAGGATGATCTAGGCATTGAGAACGGGTACATCGAAGAAATGATGGAAGGGGCAAAGGTCGTTAAAGTCTTCAATTATGAAACTGAAGTCATTTCCGAATTTGAGCGGATCAATGAGGGATTGTTCAACAGTTCTTTCAGAGCCAATAAATATGCAAATATCCTGATGCCGATTGTTGCGAATCTGGGGAATGTCTCCTATGTTCTGTGTGCATTGCTGGGAGGCTTGGCTTCTTTGAGCGGGGTTTTGAGCCTCTCAATCGGCAGTCTGGCTTCTTTCCTTGCCTTGAACCGTTCCTTTAATCAGCCGCTGAACCAGATTTCCCAGCAGCTTAATGCTGTGATTATGGCCATGGCTGGGGCAAAGCGTATCTTTGCCTTGATGGATGAAGTTCCTGAAACAGACAATGGTCAAGTGACCTTGGTCAATGCTGAATACACGGCAGATGGAACACTCACGGAAACAGTGCGTGAGACAGGCATGTGGGCTTGGAAGCATCCGCATCCAGAGGGGGGATTTGACTATGTGAAGCTGGATGGTGATGTTCGGTTCCATGATGTTTCCTTCAGCTATGATCCAGGGCATGAAGTCCTGCATGATATCAATATCTATGCAGAGCCTGGACAGAAAATTGCCTTTGTTGGCGCAACTGGTGCGGGGAAGACGACGATTACCAATCTGATCAATCGGTTCTATGATATCGATCAGGGTTCGATTACGTATGACGGTATTGATGTCAAGTTGATTAAAAAGGATGATTTACGCCATTCTCTTGCCGTTGTCCTTCAGGATACCAATCTATTCAGCGGAACTATTGAAGAGAATATCAAGTATGCCAGGCCAAAAGCAACCCGGGAGGAAGTCGTTGAAGCTGCCCGATGTGTCAATGCGGATTCCTTTATCAAGCATCTCGATCATGGCTATGATACACAGCTGTCACACAGCGGATCAACCTTATCGCAAGGACAGCGGCAATTGCTTTCAATTGCCCGGGCAGCTCTGGCTAATCCACCGGTGCTTATTCTGGATGAGGCAACATCATCCATCGATTCCAGAACGGAGAAACTCGTTCAGGACGGCATGGATAAATTGATGGAAGGACGAACGACATTTGTCATCGCTCACCGCCTAAGTACCATCAAGAATGCCCATGTGATCATGGTCATGGATCATGGCAAGATCATTGAACGTGGCAATCATGAATCCTTGATGGCTAAGCGTGGTACCTACTATCAGCTTTATACCGGTTTGATTGAGAATGATTAGCCTGTTCTGATGTCATGGCCGTTCCTCTTGATGAGGTGTTCCTTACGGATGCTTCATTGAGAGGATTTTTTTTGAAGAGGCTTTCAAAAGTTGGAGTCAACATTCCAAACCGGGTGGTTTTGCGGTAAACTAGTAGGGTAATACTGGAGCCGAAATGGATGAATCTGCTTCAAGACCCGTCAATTGGCGGACGGAGGTTAGCATGTCACTTAAAACGACAAACGAGAAAGCGCTGGAATTGCATCGCACACTGAAAGGGAAGATCAAGGTGGTATCGACGCTCGAGGTCACTTCCAAGGAAACATTGAGCTTGGTGTATTCCCCAGGGGTTGCAGCACCGTCCCTGGCGATTGCCCATGATCCGGATCAGGTCAGTGCGTATACATGGCGTCAGAATACAATTGCGATAATCAGCAACGGCACGGCAGTCCTTGGACTTGGTAATATCGGACCCAAGGCTGCTTTGCCGGTTATGGAAGGCAAAGCAATGCTATTTCAGCAGTTTGCAGCCATCAATGCGGTGCCATTGGTGATCGATGCTGAAGATCCTGACTCGCTTATTGAATTCTGCCAGCGTATTGCGCCCAGTTTCGGCGGTATCAATCTTGAGGATATCAAAGCGCCTGAATGTGTCTATATCGAAGAGACATTGAAGCGAACCTTGGATATTCCTGTCTTTCATGATGATCAGCATGGAACAGCGATTGTCGTTCTCGCTGCATTGATCAATGCATTACGGGTTGTGGAAAAACCGTTGGAACGTGTCAAAGTGGTTGTTTCTGGTACGGGTGCAGCCGGCAGTGCCATTATTCGCCTTTTATCTGAGGCAGGGGTGAATACGCTATATGGCTATAACCATCAGGGGGTGGTTGATTATCGGCGTGAGAAGGAGTATGACGAGGTGCTGGTTAGCTTGAAACCGTATATTACGGCAGTAGACCAGGAAAAAACGTTAGCGGACTTGCTGATTGATGCCGATGTCTTCATTGGCGTCTCAAAGCCTGATCTGGTTCAGGCGGAAGATATCGCAGCGATGAATGACAATGCGATTGTTTTTGCTCTGGCGAATCCAGATCCGGAAATTACGTATGACAAGGCCAAAGCAGCCGGTGCGCGAATTGTTGGAACCGGACGATCAGACTTTCCGAATCAGATCAATAACGTTCTGGCATTTCCCGGGTTGTTCAAGGGTGCTTTGATGGCCAATGCAGCAGCAATCACCAAACCGATGATATTGGCCGCATCCGCTGCCTTGGCAGGGTTGGTGAACGATGATTTAAGTGAAGTCATGATCTTGCCGGATATCTTTGATCCAAGAGTGGTTGAAGCAATCAGCACCGCTGTGGCAGAGGCGGCCGGTATGGGGGAGGTAAACCGATGAATGAACCTGCTGACGGCTATGGAAACGTGACTCTGCCTGAATCAGCCCGTTGGGGGAAGAACACCGCCCGTAGTCTGAAAAACTTTCCGATCGGTACCGAAACCATGCCGGAGGCGATGATCAGAGCCATCGTGATTTTGAAACGTTCCGCAGCTCTGGTCAATGGGCGTTATCATGAGATTGAGGAAGAGGCGGCGTTGGCAATCGTTGAGTGCTGCGATGCAATCCTTGCCCGTTATGATGCCTCTTTATTTCCCTTATCCCTGTGGCAGACCGGAAGTGCTACACAGACGAATATGAACGTCAATGAAGTGATTGCCCTGGCGTGTCAGGAACGTCATGAATCGTTGACTATCCACCCGAATGGCGACGTCAATCATAGACAGAGCTCAAATGATGTCATTCCAAGCGCGATGTCCATCATGGCCTATCAGATGAGTACTGATCTGCTTGCTGCAGTGGACCGGGTGATTGAAACCTTGGTTGAACTGCAGCGGAAACATGAGGGTTATCTTAAAGTCGGGCGGACGCATTATCAGGATGCAACACCGATGCTGGTTACCCAGGAAATTCAAGGCTGGATCGGATCTTTTCAATCGGCACGGGCGATGATCAAGGA
>CALNCD010000136.1 GCA_937874965.1 uncultured Erysipelotrichaceae bacterium
AGGCGGAATAATCAACCGAGGCAAAGCGGATGAAACCGTACTGCAGACCGGTGTTTTCTCACGACGAGGAACAGAGCGAATCATTCGCTATGCCTTTGAACTTGCCCAGCAGACCCATCAGAAGCTTACCAATGTGAGCAAAGCGAATGCCTTGAATTATTCCATGGTTTTCTGGGATTCGGTCTTCTCGGAAGTTGCAGAAGATTATCCGGATGTTCAAACAGAAACGCTCTTGGTAGACGCTGCCAGTATGTTCTTTGTTAAGGATCCTGGCCGTTTCGAGGTTGTTGTCACCTCAAATCTGTTCGGAGACATTCTTACAGATCTGGGTGCAGCCATTGCAGGCGGGATGGGAATTGCGGCCGGTGCTAATCTAAACCCAAGCCGTGAGTTTCCTTCGATGTTTGAGCCCATTCATGGATCTGCACCGGATATTGCGGGAAAAGCCATTGCAAACCCGTTTGCGACGTTATGGACCGTGAGTCAGCTTCTTGATTTCTTTGGTTATACCGAAATCGCAACGATTATGATTGATACAATTGAGCAGCAGATTGTCGAAGCAGAGGTGCTTACTGCCGACATGGGGGGATCATCATCAACGCATCAAGTCGGAGACCATTTCAGATTGCTGCTTGAACAACGGCTGAAGGGCATATGATATGAAACTTCCCAGCGGTGATTTGTACCTCGATGGCATCTGGGTATCCCGTGAAGACAAAGCGCCTTCATTCAACCCGTTTGACGGAACGCATTTGGCTGATATCAGCCAGGCAAAAGCAAGTGATGTTGAGCATGCGATAGCAAGTGCCTATTCGTCCTACCAGGTATGGTCGAAACAGTCTGTTTACCAACGGGCAAGGGTGCTCTGGGAAATTGCTGAGCGGATTGCATTGAAACGTGATTACCTGGTGAATGTAATGATCCTTGAGACGGGAAAACCGCTTGCAGATGCCATGGCTGAAGTTGAGACGTCCATCTATAACTTTCGCTGGTTTGCTCAGATGATCTCTTCTCAGAATGATGAAATTATCCCATCTCACGATGGCCGGCGGCAAATTGTCCATCACGCCGCGATCGGTGTGGTCGCTGTCATCTCACCTTGGAATTTTCCGTTGAATTTAATTACACGCAAGATT
>CALNCD010000137.1 GCA_937874965.1 uncultured Erysipelotrichaceae bacterium
GAGCATCGTCAGCATTGCTTCGTTCAAGAGGATATCAAAGGTGTTATCCTCAAAAGGAAGGGCTCTCGCATCCGCCTGGACGAATTCAATCTGGGTATCGACATGGTAATCCTGTGCGTTCTTTCGCGCAATGGATAAAGCCTTCTCGTCGAGATCACAGGCAACCAGATGAATGGCATAACGCTTTGCAAGCTCAATGGAAGAGGTGCCTTGGTTGCAGGCAATCTCCAGAACCTTCTGGTTTTCAGTGAATGAACCCTGGGAAAACAACCATTCAGTGGCAGTTTTTCCTCCAGGCCGTAAGCGGCGCTTCCCCAGTGTTGCGAGGAAGGTGTGTCCAGCAAGTGGTCTTGGTGTCATTGATGAGCCTCATTGGGGAAAATAACCGTCAGCAGCATTTTAAAGTTCTGAGATGCAAACAACGCATGAGGATGGCCTGCTGGCATAACGAGAGTCTCTCCACTTTGGACCATGTACAATTGATCATCAATCGTGATCTGTGCTTGACCATCCAAAACGGTAACCATTGCATCTCCTTGTGACAGGTGCGTGCTGATCTCTTCTCCTTCTGCAAATGCAAATAAGGTGAGGCTTACATGGCTGTTCTGTGCGAGTGTTTTGCTGATGACTTGACCAGCACTATATTCAAGTTCTTTCCCTAAAGCAAGAACCGTGGAAAATGGAATGTTCTTTATCATTTTTAATCTTTCCTTTCTTTGCATAGTATAGCACGACCGAAAAGTTAGCGAAGACTTACTATCTTTTATTGGCACGGGATACTACTTGAAGGATCATTCATCGTCTGTTTCAACTCTTGACCAGGACGCAGCTTCACTATTGTAGAAAAAAACGACATGGATTTAACGGTCCCTGTCGTTTTTCAATGGCTGTTCTAGTTCGATTCTTTCCGATTTGAAAGCTGAACGGATGGCAAGAATATCGTCCAGGGCATGGGTTCCATCCCCATGGACACATAAAGTATCTGCCTTTAACATGAGCCGGGTTCCTTCAATGCTCTCAATATAGCCGTCCTTTACGAGCTGAACGGCACGTCTGGAAACTTCTGCTGGATCTGAGATCAATGCATTTGGCTGGCTGCGGGGAACCAGCTGATTATCTGCTGTGTAGTTGCGATCTGCAAACACTTCCTGAATAACAGGAAAGCCATAGGCTTCAACGATGGGAATCATGGGTGATGCGCTCATCATTACGACGCTGAGATGCAATCCGGCGGCTTGGATGGCTTGGCAGAACAGGCGGATTGTCGTCTGGTCGTACATGGCTTTGTTGTACAGTGCGCCATGTGCCTTAATATGATGAAGTTCAGTGCCATTTTCGTGAGTCATCTGTTGAAGATAGAGCATCTGTTCTTTCAGGCTTAGGATGAGCTGTTCGGGGTTCAATGCCAGTTCCCGACGTCCGAATCCTTCAAGGTCCGGATAGGAAGGATGAGCGCCGATTGCAACGTGGTGGGCTTTTGCCAGACGAATCGCTTTGGTTAACGTCAGGGGATCGCCACCATGTGCGCCACAGGCCAGGTTGATTGAGCTGACCAATGGGATGATGGCTTCATCATTGCCGATAATTCTGTCGTTGTAGCTTTCGCCGCAATCACAATTCAAGTCCAGTCTCATCTTTTTACCTCCTG
>CALNCD010000138.1 GCA_937874965.1 uncultured Erysipelotrichaceae bacterium
GCAAAGTCACCTTAAGAAACGTCTGGAAACGATTCGCGCCAAGATCATAGCTGGTTTGAATCAAGTCCTTATCAATGCTGCTGAGTACGTTATAGATAGAAAGAATCATGAAGGGAAGGAAGTTATAAAGCATTCCCAGATAAACAGCAAAGTCTGTCCACATAATCGACACTTTCCCTAATCCGAAGAAGCCGAGAATATTATTGACAAGCCCAACATCAGAGATAATGCTGATCAATGAGTAGGTTCTCACCAAAATATTGATCCACATCGGTATGGTCACCAGCAACATGAAGATGACCTGCATCCGCTTATTCAAACGGGAAATCGCATAAGCAATCGGATAGCCGATCAGTATACAGAGAACAGTTGTTACTACAGCAATCCAAAGGGACTTGCCGATGACATTCAGATAGACTTCATTGAAAATCTGCATGAAGTTATCCAACGTAAATTTAACCGTAATTACACCATTGGTATTGCGCGCCGTGAAGGCATAAAGGGCAATCAGCACCATCGGCACCACAATAATCAATCCCATCCATACAGCGTATGGATAAACCAGCTTACGAAAGAACTTCATCAGTATGCTTCCATCAGCGACATAATGTGAATATCTTCCGGGAAGAAATGAAGCCCCACCTCTTCACCGATTTCAACATTATCTGTCGTATGAATCATTAAATCACGATAATCGGTCTTGACGATAATCTCGTAATGAACCCCTTTGAACAACGAGGATTGGACAACACCGTGCAATTTGCCCATTTCTATTTTCACAATATCAATATCTTCAGGCCGGATGACAATCTCTACCGACTCGTTTTCATTGAACCCATAGTCAACACACTCGAATTCATGATCATCGAAGAAGACACGATAGTCATCAATCATGGTGCCATCGATGATGTTGGATTCCCCAATAAACTGAGCTACAAACCGATTTTCAGGTTCATTGTAGATATCGATAGGTGTTCCGATCTGCTGGATTTCACCGTTGTTGAGGACAACAATCTTATCGGACATCGTCAATGCTTCTTCCTGATCATGGGTCACAAAGATAAACGTAATACCGACCTCTTGCTGGATCCGCTTCAACTCATGCTGCATTTCCTGGCGTAGCTTAAGATCCAATGCAGCCAAAGGTTCATCAAGCAATAAAACCTGCGGTTCATTAACCAATGCTCGTGCAATCGCAACCCGCTGCTGCTGTCCCCCTGAAAGCAACGTAACTGATTTGTGTTCAAATCCTTTAAGTCCGACCAATTCAAGCATACGGGAGACCTTTTGATTGATGATGGTTTTGTTTTCTTTCTTGATCCGAAGACCAAATGCGATATTTTCAAACACATCCATATGCGGAAATAATGCATAACGCTGGAAAACAGTATTGATTTCCCGTTTATAAGGAGGAACCTGGCTGATTTCCAATCCATCAAAGAAAACCTGTCCCTCATTTTGTTCAAGAAAACCGCCAAGAATCCGCAAGAGTGTCGTTTTACCGCACCCTGAAGGTCCCAATAATGTGACAAACTCATTTTCCTGAATATCCAGGTTGATTCCCTTTAAAACCAACTGTCCATCAAATTCCTTGATGATATTTTTAAATTGAATTAATGATTCCATGACTTCCTCCTAGAATATCGGGGGTGTACAAACCCAAATCAATTTTGCCTGAGCAGATGATTCATTCTTGATGATATGCGTATTCTTACCTGAAATATAAAAGGTTTGACCTTTCCGGACACTGAACTTGCGATTACCATCATACAGAAGAATTCTTCCGCTCAAAACATAACCAAACTCCTCCCCTTCATGCGGTGAAATCTCATTGGACTGACCGCCGGGTTCCAGTTCAAGCAAAATCGGTTCCATCATGTTTTTTTGGGCATTGGGGACTATCCAGTACAAGGTTGAAAGTTCTTCCACCTTTTCAAAATAATCCTCACTGGTAAAGACCACTTTTTCCTCGACTTCATCTTGAAAAAAATCCGCCATCGTCATGCCCAGAGCCTCAACGATATCGTTCAGTGTCGTAATGGAAGGCGATGCTAGGTCACGCTCGATTTGAGAAAGAAACCCTTTGGTAAGCTCGCAACGAGCCGCAAGTTCTTCCAACGTAAGTCCATTTTTTATCCGGCACTGTTTTATTTTCTGACCTATTTCCATATGCCCTCCTTTGTTTAGTAGAATTAAACAATTAAGTTAATACTATCAAACCATTTATTATTATACATTTAATCACTGAAAAATCAAGATAAAACAATAAAAAAAGACCCGGAATTTTCCAAGTCTTAACATCATCGTTCTTTAAAACACCTTATACGGCTTTATTGATAAAATTCTGCAACGCAGGTTTCGGTTGGAAACCAAGAACCTGATCAACGATTTCACCGTCTTTGAAGAGGATTAAGGTAGGGATTGACATAACGCCATAACGCTGAGCGAGTGCCCCTTCCTGATCAACATTAACTTTAATAAAGTTAACTTTCCCTTCATAGTCACCTGAGAGATCTTCAATAACCGGTGCAATCATCTTACATGGTCCGCACCAGTCTGCGAAGAAATCAACCATTGTGACACCGGAACTGATTGTTTTATCAAACTCTGTTTCATTTACAATTTTCATAACAGTTTATACCTCCTGTTGAACTGAACCTATTATACCATACATTTTGAAATGAACACGACAAATGCTCAACTACAATAATGCAGCACTCGCCTCATCCAAAACCAGAAGGACATCATCATGTTGCTGCAGGATAGAACAAGGAACAGCAGGACTTACTTCGCCCTTAACCATCGCATAGACAGCCTTGGCTTTCTTGTCACCCGTGGCAATCAGAACAATTTTCTTTGCCTTCATAATCGATGCGATGCCCATTGTAATAGCCTGTGTCGGAACATCCTCCAGCGAATCGAAGAAACGAGCATTATCCAAGCGGGTCTGTTCTTTCAGATCAACCACATGCGTCAAACTCTCAAACGCTGTTCCTGGTTCATTAAAGCCGATATGACCGTTTGAACCTACTCCCAGAAGCTGAATATCAATGACATGTTGACTGATCGCCTCATCGTATGATTGTGCTTCAACCTGAAGGTCAGCAGCATTTCCA
>CALNCD010000139.1 GCA_937874965.1 uncultured Erysipelotrichaceae bacterium
ATGATCGGTGCTGTTTCCCTTGCCGGCGGGGATCTGTCTGAACCCGTGACACAGGCTACTTTGCAGATTACCAAGGTTTTCTGGGCATTGGATTCATCTTTGGCGTATGCCCGTCATTTTCCGGCCATTGCCTGGCTGAAGAGCTATTCTCTTTATCAGGAGCCGATGGACAAGTATATGCGGAAATATGTTCACCGCAAGTTTGCGCTTTACCGCAAGCAAGCGATGATCCTTCTGCAGCAGGAACAATCCCTGCTGGAAATTGTTCAGCTTATCGGGAAGGATACACTGGGTGATGATGACCTGCTGAAACTGGAAGTAGCCCGCATGCTCCGGGAAGATTTCTTGAGTCAAAACGCTTTTCAAAGCGAGGATAGTTACACACCTTTGAAGAAACAGATAGCGTTGCTGGCTTTATTGATGGAATTCTATCACAGTGCTCATGAGGCCCTGAGCCAGGATCATATCTATGTTGCTGATTTGCTGAATATTGAAGGGCTCAAGCAAGTCAGCCGGATCAAGTATTGGCCCTCATCGGACATCAAAGCCATTGATCAGCTTACAGAGACCTTGAAAGCCGATATCGATGCGCTCAAAGAGAAGGGAGACGACAATGAAAGAGTATAAGAATATCCAATCCGTTGTCGGTCCTTTGATTGTTGTCAGCGGGGTCAGTGATGCCAAGTATGATGAAGAAGTCGAGATTTATCTGGATGAACAGGATATCCGTGTAGGAAAAGTCCTGGAAGTCAGTGAGGACAAAGCAGTTGTTCAGCTGTATGAAAGCAATCAGGGGATTGACCCGAAGCAAGCACGGGTTCGCTTTAAGGGGTCAGCCATGATGCTGAATGTTTCCAAGGATATGATCGGCCGTGTTTTTAACGGGAAAGGGAAGATTGCGGATGAAGGTCCTTCTCTCTTGGATTTTGAAGCCCGGGATATCAATGGACAGATTATGAATCCGCTGAATCGGGCTTATCCGGATCAATTCATCCAAACCGGCATTTCCGCAATTGATGGGCTGAATACCCTGGTTGTGGGACAGAAACTTCCGATCTTTTCCGGTGCGGGGCTTCCTCACAATGAATTGGCTGCCCAGATTGCTCGCCAAGCCAGCGTTCCTGGGGCGGAAATCGATTTTGCAGTCGTGTTTTGCGCGATGGGTATCTCTTTTGAAGAAGCCCGGTATTTCGAAGATGAATTCAAGCGGACCGGTGCAATCGAACATGCGGTTCTATTCATCAACCGTGCTGATGATCCGACCATTGAGCGGATTGCATTGCCACGGATGGCGCTCACTGCTGCGGAGTATCTGGCCTTCGATTTAAATAAGGATGTCCTATTAATCATGAGTGACATGGCCCATTACAGCAATGCTTTGCGGGAAGTCTCGGCTTCACGCAAGGAAATACCGGGCCGGCGTGGCTATCCAGGGTATATGTATACCGATCTGGCTTCATTGTATGAACGCGCCGGGCGTTTGAAAGACAAAGAAGGGTCAATTACGCTGCTGCCTATTCTGAGTATGCCGGATGATGACAAAACTCACCCGATTCCTGATCTGACCGGCTATATCACCGAAGGTCAGATTATTCTGTCCCGTGATCTGGATAAGCGGGGGATTAAACCGCCGGTGGATGTCTCTGCTTCCCTGTCACGATTGAAGGATAAGGGTATCGGAGCACATAAAACCCGCGAAGATCATGCTGATGTCATGAATCAGCTCTTTGCAGCTTATGCGAAAGGCAAAGAGCTGGTTGAATTGGAGAGTATTCTGGGAAGCAGCGCATTAAGTGACTTGGATCTTAAGTATGTCGCCTTTGCGCAGGCGTTTGAAGAACGCTATATTCATCAGGGTTTCTATGAAAATCGCTCAATCGAAGAAACCTTGACGACGGGATGTGAACTTCTGTCGATGCTTCCCCGTCATGAATTGAAACGGATCCGCACACTCTATCTGGATCTGTATTATGGGAAAGCAAGCTGATGGCAATTTACAGTGTCAATGCGAACCGGATGGAATTGAACCGCCTTGAAACCCGCTTATCCAAAGCCAGACGGGGTCATCAGCTTCTAAAGCAGAAGCAGAATGCCTTGATGAAGCAATTTGCACTGATTATCGAGGCAGCGGTATTGAAGAGGCGATCGCTTCAAGAACAGATGAGAAGCATTACAGGCCAGTATCAGCTGGCAACGCTTGTCGATGATAATCAACGGATTCAGGACCTTTTGGAGAAAGATCAGGGCCAGGTTTCAATTCAGGAGAAGCTGGTGGAACATCATGGCATACAGACCTTGGAATTCAGCCTGCTGGAAACGGCTCGTGCCTCAGGGGCGGATCTTAATGCAGTCAATACCTCTGTGTTCTTGGATCGTGTCTTGGAAAGCCATGAAGGATTCTTGCCTGCCTTTCTTGAGCTTGCGACGCTGGAAAAAGAGGTTCAGATTCTTTATGCTGCGCTTAAGAGCACCCGTCGGCGGGTCAATGCGCTTGAGTATCGGACGATTCCTGATCTGGAGGATACCTTGGCCATGATCCGGTTGAAGATTGAAGATTATGAGCGCTCACAGCTGGCACGTTTGAGCAAGATTACCTGAAAGAAGGGCATCCGTAAGGCGGGTGCCTTTCGCGTAAGCTGAGAGAAGCGATGCCGGGGTTATGGGGTATTCTTCTAAGCGGATATCGTCGTATCGATGCTGGTGCTTGGAAGAATCGGTCAACGAGGAGCGGTTTATTTTCGAAATTTTAACACGTTTAGTGTCTATTTTTTCGGGGGACTGCGTTATAATAGGACTATTGAGAATTAATCTCAGTAGAGCGAGGGAAGCGATGATACGATGTTCTTGGGCTAAAGGTGAACTTGAAATCGATTATCATGACCACCAATGGTGTGTTGAAAATCATGATGATCACTATCTATATGAAATGCTTGTGCTTGAAGGAATGCAGGCTGGATTAAGCTGGACGCTCATCCTGAAGCGCCGTGAAGGCATGCGGCGTGCGTTTGACGGCTTTGATTACCGGGTTATCGCTACCTATGATGATGCGAAGATCGCGGCGTTGATGTTGAATCCTGATGTCATCCGCAATCGTCTGAAGCTGAAGTCTCTCGTCAGCAATGCCCAGGCCTTTTTGCGGGTCCAAGAAGAGTATGGGAGTTTTGATCAGTATATCTGGTCCTTTACGAACCGTCAGCGTATCATTCACGCGGTTCATGGCCCTGAGGATGTACCAACGCGAAATGCGCTTTCTGATCAGATCAGCAAAGATCTGAAGAAGCGTGGCTTTAAGTTTGTTGGAAGTGTCATTGTCTATTCGTATCTGCAAGCCATAGGCGTCATTGATGATCATATGGAGCAGTGTTTCTGTAAGCAGTCGTAGTTGGAGGAAGTATGTATTCAATCGGAATCGATGTTGGATCAACCACTGTTAAAGTAGTCGTCTTAAATGAAAATCATGAAATCATCAGCCGGGATTATCAGCGTCACCTTTCGAAGGTCCGTGAAAAAACCGTTGAAATGCTGAGTGCGGTGAAAACACTCGTTCAGGGCCAGGAGATTAGGGTAGCCATCACCGGTTCTGCGGGTCTGGGTGTTGCTCAGGCAAGTCAGATTGAATTCGTTCAGGAAGTTTTTGCCAGTGCAAAGGCAGTGGAAACTGTTTATCCCGAAACCAGTGCTGTCATTGAACTTGGGGGCGAAGACGCCAAGATTATCTTCTTCGAAGGCGTCATGGAAGAGCGGATGAATGGCTCGTGTGCAGGGGGGACAGGAGCGTTTATCGACCAGATGGCAACCTTGCTGGATAAATCAGTCACAGAGTTGGATGACTTGGCTATGAATGCTGAGCGTATTTATTCGATTGCTTCACGATGCGGGGTATTTGCGAAAACGGATATCCAGCCTCTTTTAAATCAAGGGGCCCGCAAGGAAGATGTTGCGGCTTCGATTTTTCAGGCTGTGGTTGATCAGACCATTGCAGGTCTGGCCCAAGGCCGGAAAATCAAAGGACAGGTCGTTTTCCTTGGCGGTCCGCTGTTTTTCTTCAAGGCCTTGCGGCTCCGGTTTAAGGAAACGCTGAATCTGAGTGATGATCAGAGTATCTTTCCAGAGAATGCAGATGTCTTTGTAGCCATAGGCGCTGCGCTGTACGCTGAGGAGAATACGGAAGCCATCCGTTATGAAACCCTTGTCGATCGGGTGATCCATTCGCAAAGCAAAATCGAATATTCGTCGAATATCAAGCCTTTATTTGATTCGGAAGCAGACTACCAGGCGTTTATCAGCCGGCATAATCAAGCCACTGTGAGCAGCCGTGACATTAACACCTATTCCGGGAAAGCGTATCTGGGGGTTGATGCAGGCTCAACTACGACAAAATTGGTCTTGATGAGTGAGGCTCATGAGCTATTGTATCCTTATTATGCTTCCAATAAGGGGAATCCTGTGGTCCTGGTTCAGGAACAGCTGAATGTGATCTATCCGCTGCTGGGTGATCGGATTACCATTGCCGGGGCCAGTGTTACCGGTTATGGAGAAGATCTTATTAAAAATGCTTTCAATTTCGATTATGGCATTGTTGAGACAATGGCTCATTTAAGAGCAGCTCAGTTCTTTAATCCAGAGACTGATTTCATCATGGATATCGGCGGTCAGGATATGAAGTGCTTCAAGATTGCCAATGGAACGATTGACAGTATCATGCTGAATGAAGCCTGTTCTTCTGGCTGCGGTTCCTTCATCGAAACCTTTGCCCGTTCTTTGGGGTATCAGACTCCGGAATTTGCGAAACTAGGCTTATTTGCCCGTAATCCGGTCGATCTGGGATCACGGTGCACTGTTTTTATGAACTCATCTGTAAAGCAGGCTCAGAAAGAAGGAGCCAGCGTTGAAGATATCTCTGCAGGTTTATCCATCAGTGTGGTCAAGAATGCGCTTTATAAGGTCATCCGGGCCAACAGTGCCGAAGATCTTGGACATCATATTGTTGTTCAAGGCGGAACCTTTCTGAATGATACAATTCTCAGAAGCTTTGAAACAGAACTTAAGACGGAAGTTATCCGTCCTGCGATTGCAGGATTGATGGGAGCCTTCGGTGCAGCGTTGGTGGCACAGGAGCTGCAGCTTGAACACTCAACGATGCTCAGTGCTCATGACCTGGAAGGTTTTACCCATACCTCACAATCCACAACCTGCAAGCTCTGCACGAATCATTGTTCGTTGACGATCAATCAGTTCGGGGATAAACGCCGGTTTATCTCAGGCAACCGTTGCGAGCGTCCGCTTGGAATCAAAAAGGCGCATGAACCTTTGAATATGTTCAAGTACAAGCTGGATCGTATGCGCCGCTATGACCAGAGCAAGCAGGATGAATCGGAGTTCAAGTATGGCACCGTAGGAATTCCTTTCGGATTGAACATGACTGAGAACCTGCCGTTTTGGGGAAGTTTCTTCAATACATTGGGATGTCGTATCGTCTTGAGCCGGCCTTCCAATCGGGCGATGTACCGTTTGGGTCAGTACTCGATTCCCTCCGATACGGTTTGCTATCCGGCTAAGCTGATGCATGGAATTGTGGAAGATTTGATGAACCAGGGGGTAACGCGGATTTTCTACCCATGTCTGCCATATAACTTTGATGAGAAGAATTCGGATAATCATTACAATTGTCCGGTCGTTGCTTATTATCCGGAGCTGCTTCGTGCCAACATTGAACGGCTGGAATCGGTTGAATTCATGGAACCGTATTTCGGGCTGCATCGGCCGGAGGATTTCAAAGTCAAGGCGTATGACTATTTTCATGAACGTCTAGGCTGCAGCAAAGAAGAAATCAATGCTGCCTGTGATGCGGCATATGCGGGCTATGAGGCGTACCGTCAGGAAATCCAGGACGTCGGTCAGGCGTATATTCAGGAAGCACGTGAACGTAACATGCCGATCATTGTTTTGGCAGGACGTCCGTATCACATTGATTCTGAAATCAATCATGGGATTGATGACCTTCTGGTTTCCTTTGATCTCTGTGTGATCACTGAAGATGCCGTTTCTCATCTGAGTGAACCGATCCGTGTTCATGTCCTGAATCAATGGACCTATCATAGCCGTCTTTACCATGCTGCAAATTATGTCACAACCCAGCCTGACATGCAGCTGGTTCAATTGGTTTCTTTCGGGTGTGGCATTGATGCGATTACCACAGATGAAGTCCGCTCAATTCTGCAGAGCAAAGGAAAATTCTACACGCAGCTGAAAATTGATGAAATCAATAATCTGGGTGCAGTCAAAATCCGGATTCGTTCGTTGCTGTCCGCCGTCGAGCGGCAGAAACTGGCAATCCATGCTCAGGAGGTGAATCATGGCAGAGCTCTTGTATGATGAGAATGGTCGGTTGTTATTTACCGAAGAGATGAAGGAAAACTATACCATCCTGATTCCGCAGATGCTGCCGGTTCATTTTAAAATGATGGAAAAATGCTTGGCTAAATCTGGCTTCAATGTTGAAACCCTGACCAATGATGGTCGGGAAGTTGTCGATGCAGGATTGAAGTATGTGCATAATGATACCTGCTATCCGGCATTGCTGGTCATCGGCCAGTTCATGGATGCCCTGGAATCCGGGAAGTACGATCTCAATAAAACAGCTCTGCTCATTACCCAGACCGGCGGTGGCTGCCGGGCAAGCAACTATATCCATCTTTTGCGCAAAGCATTGACCAAGGCCGGCTTGGACTATATTCCCGTGGTTTCCCTGAATCTCTCTGGATTGGATAAGAATCCGGGTTTCAAGTTATCGATCAAGCTCTTGATTTCCATGGTGTTTGCGATGGTATATGGCGATCTGATTGTTTTATTGGCAAACCAGGTCCGCCCTTATGAATTGAATCCTGGCGATGCAGATCGGATGATCGTGAAATGGGAAGACCAGCTGGTCAAGCAGTTTGATCATCTTCGTAATTTTTCCAACATGAAATTCCGGAAGAATCTTGCTTCAATCACCCAGGATTTTGCTGCGATTCCAGTGACTCGGACCAAAAAGGTCAGGGTAGGGATTGTCGGGGAAATCTATATCAAATACTCACCGTTGGGGAATAATAATCTAGAAGACTTCCTGCTGGCTGAAGGGTGTGAACCGGTTGTTCCCGGATTGATTGATTTCATCATTTTCAAGATTAATAACCGCATTGTCGATATTGATGTCTATGGCGGAAACAAGTGGAAACAGCGGCTGATGCTCGTTCTTCAGCACTACGTTGAAAAGCGCCAGAAAGAACTGATTGCGGCCGTTTCGAAGTACCCTGATTTTCATGCTCCTGAAACCTTTGAGGAAATCAGTTCCCGGGTGGATGATTATATGGGGCGGGCCAATAAAATGGGTGAAGGCTGGCTGCTGACGGCGGAGATGCTGGATCTGGTTAGCAATGGAATCCCCAATATTGTCTGTGCACAGCCGTTTGGGTGTCTGCCGAATCATATTGTCGGCAAAGGGATGATTCGAGCTATCCGTAATAATCATCCAGATGCGAATATCGTCTCCATTGACTATGATCCTGGTGCAACCCGGATCAATCAGGAAAACCGGATTAAGCTGATGTTATCGACCGCCAAGAAGAAATTTGCCCAGGGGTAGGCATGGGACTTTCTGATAAGCCGGCACCTGTGCTCCTGAAGCCTTCTTCAAACCATGAATTTATTCAGCAGTTAAGCGACTGCCTTGAAACCGTTGATGATCAGCTTCGTTCTCAGCTGGAACGAGACATTTCCTTATTCAAAGCAGGAGATTATGGTGAACAGCAGGTCCTCTTCGAACTGACCCATTCATCGCTGCCGATCGTGATTGCAGCTGATGTATACTTCGAGTTTCAGGATCAGCATGTTCAGGTTGATTTCATGGTGTTTACACCGAAGATGTGTTTTGTGATTGAATGCAAGAATTTGGTCGGTGATATCAAAGTGACGTCGAACGGCGAGTTTCAAAGGACCTATCGGGTCAAAAACAGAGTGTACAAAGAAGCAATGTATTCACCGGTAACTCAGAACAAGCGCCATATTGATTTTCTGGAAACCATGCGCTATCAGAAGAAGAGCATCTTTCACAAGGTACTCGATAAAGTGATTGCGCCGCCAGCATACTATCAGTCATTGGTTGTTTTGGCGAATTCAAAAAGCAACTTGGATGTCAAGTATGCGCCTGGGGCAATCAAGAATCACGTTATCCGGCTGGATCAGCTGGTGGAAACGATCCGGCGGATCTACAACGGATCGTTCCTGGCAAAATCCACGTGGAAAGAAACGTTGGCCTGGGCAGACTCGTTTGATTATTCAAAGGTTAACGATAATTCAGCACTGCTCGCCAAGTACCGGGGTGAAGCAGAAACACCAAAATATTCGATTGAAGCGCTTGAACAGGCGTTAAAGGCATATCGTTTGCAGAAATGCCGTAATGATAAAATAAAAGCATATCTTATTTTCAATAACCAGCAGATGGGGGAGCTATTGATCCAGCGTCCGGATTCACTTGAAACACTTGAACGCTGCGGGATTTCATCTGCATCAATCAAGCGCTATGGCGCCGAAATACTGGCAATTATCAAAGGCTCTTAAACAGGACGTTTTTTGATAGGCAAGTCAACTGAATTGGCCTGTTATTAGACCCTGCTTTTTTCTAAAAAGTTTGGGAAAAAGTCTTGTCAATTGCTGTTATCTATGGTATATTTTATAAGCACTTGCCTCAATAGCTCAGTCGGTAGAGCAATCGGCTGTTAACCGATTTGTCACAGGTTCGAGTCCTGTTTGAGGCGCCATTGGCCCGTTGGAGAAACGGTTAACTCACATGCCTTTCACGCATGCATTCACGGGTTCAAATCCCGTACGGGTCACCAATAGTACAATTCTTACCGCATTTCCTGGAAATGCGGTATTTTTATTGATCGGGGAATTTTCCTGAAACTCACAGCCAGAAAGACGTTATGAATAAGGCGATGATACCAGATCCGGAAATCACAGCTTCTGTGACATTCCCGTTGCGGAGATAGTTGGCAATGACGAATACTGCAAGAATGGCATAGATCCCCTGGATAATCCGTTTGTTTTGTTTTTTCTTTTCCCAATTTCTGATTCGTTTCAGCATTGTCATATCCTTCCTTTGTAAACTGAATCGTTTGTCAATTCTGACAGCGGCTTAATGCTGTCCGATCCTCTCTGATTGTTCATCGCATAGTGTTAATGTAACGGCCTTAAAAAAATCAGTTTAGTGCTGTTTATTGATAAGCTTTGAAATAGCTAGAGTTTAAACATCCGGCTGGTATTTGAATAGATCAGCATGAAAAGAATAAAGATTGCGGAAAGAATGCAGCCAAGTGTTAATGCGGCATCATTATGGAATGCCCGTCCATAGAAAATAAGAAAAACTGAACCTGAAACGGCAACTGTCATTCTTCCGATAAAAACACTGAGCTTCCTGATATTGACATGCGCTTTGCGTTCAGGGGTCATGGTGTTGTAGCCGGCAATCAAGTGATCGCCTTTACCTGAGATCAGTACGAGGCCGAGCCCTGCGAGAAATACAGGTATGAGAAGTATGGTAATCCACGTATTCATGACGTCAATCTCCTTCCCTATCTAGGTTAATTTTACCGTATAGAAGTATTTTTTTCAATGAACCTCAAAGTGCAGCACGGATAGTTCATAGCAATCAAGGCCTTGCAGTGGACATCATTTGATTGGATTATCCTTTGTCTTAAGAGTGACGATAATGTAGGAAGATAAGAGGATATTGACCCAGATACTCGCAAGGATTAAGGTTCGGTCAATTGATCCGGATTCAAATGCAACGGAATTCCTGATTAATAGCATAATTAACAAGCACAATAGAATCGAGCCGATGAACAGAAATGCTGATTTCAGGTATTTATTCATAAAGGACTCCTTTTGAGTGATTACTATCGTAGGCGATATCCGTTTACAACAGTAGGAACAATGACATGATTTTAAAAAGAAACGTTATTTGGGAATGCTTGAAGATGTTGTACCTGGAAATTTAATCAAGCATGGAGGGCATGAATTCCGCATCCTGAGCATATCCGTGCCATGAATGATCAGAAAGGATTATACTGGGTTTGTGAAAAGAGGCGGTAAAGATGTTGGTGATTCAGTATCGAAATGCAGGTCAAATCCAGGAAAAGACATATCGTTCAGCCAATGAATTTGTCAGTGCACAGTACCGGGAAGTTCCTGATCTTGAGGATTATTATGAGATTATCGCGGTAACATTGGATGGGAAAGCGATCGAGGTTCCCGGCAAGACGATCGGTGATCTCTTCTCTGTTCTAGCATAGTCGGAAGGCGTTGAATGGAAAAAACACGCAGTGCAGGACTTTCTGGGTTCTGATTGCGTGTTTTTTTTTCGTTGAATGCTGGATTAGTCAAGCTGACGGAGTTTCTCAAGAACGGTTTCTGCTTCTTCAAGGGGAATGACACAGACACCGTTTCTGTCTGCAACGATAATATCGCCGGGACAGACGATGACACCGCCGCAGCTAATGGTTCCATTATAGTCACCGAGTTGTTTCTGCTGGCTTCTGCATGATGCTGATGCTCTGGCATAGATGGGAAAGTTCAGTGCTTCATTTTCATCAATATCCCGAAAGGCACCATCGATAATGACCCCTTGAACCTGGAGGTTGAGTGCTTCCCGGGTTCGCTTATCGCCCCAGACGGCGGTGTTGCATATCGTTTTTTTGGGCATTTGCCAATGCAATTGGGACTGTTTTACTGTCTTTTCGGGGCAGATCGATGGTGAATGCAGGTCCGATGAGTTTCTGAGCGCTGACAAGGGGCTTAATCCGATAGTCCATAGCTTGCTTATAATCCATGACATCACAGAGGTCGCAAACAGAGAAGTTTCTCAATGCTTCCAGGAGGTCTTGGATAGGTCTTTGTGTTGTATTATCCGTTGCCATGTTGAATTCTCGCTTTCTTCTGTCTTCTTCACTCTAGCAATTCCTGGGGTGAAATGCGAGCGAGGAACAGGTTAAAAACAGAGTGTACAGCCAAAGAACAGGGTGCACAGCTCAAATACATATTAAGCGCTTTCAGACAGTTTTCTGTCATGCTATATTGGGGGTGCTATAGCAAGTGAATTAATAAACAAACTTAAAAGCAATTGGAGAAAACGGGAGGATAATGATGATTACTTTTATGGCCTATGCACTGATTGCAGTGTTTATGGTATTGATTATGACCAAGAAACTAAGTCCGTTTGTGGCCTTGGTGACTGTTCCGATCTTGTTTGGTATTATCGGTCAGGTGGCTGGACTTTGGAACGTCGATTTAGGAAAAGCGGCTTTGGATGGGTTGAAAACGACGAGTACGACGGCAATTATGCTGTTGTTTGCGGTATTATTCTTTACGCTTATGATTGATACGGGATTATTTGATCCATTGTCGAATGTCATGATTAAGTTTGCGAAAGGCGATCCGCTGAAAGTGATGCTGGCTACTGTCATCCTATCAGCAGGCGTGTCACTGAATGGTGATGGGACAACAACCATGATTATTGTCTGTACCGCCTTTGTTCCGATTTACAAGAAGCTGAAAATGAGTTTGCTGGACTTGGCAGTCTTGCTGATCTTATCTCATTCAGTCCTGAATCTTTTGCCATGGGGCGGGCCGACTGCTCGGGTGATTACCGTTTTGAATCTGAATGAGTCAGCGGTTTTGAGAGGATTGGTGCCGATGATGATCTTTGGAACCTTGTACATGATCGGCGTGGCGTTTATCATGGGAAAACAAGAACGTAAGCGCCTAGGTGTTGTTGACTTCAGTGATGCACAGCTTGCAGAGCTGACGACGATTACCGATCCGGATGTCCTCTCCATTCGCCGTCCTAAAATGATCTGGATTAACCTCGTGTTGACGGTTGCGGTGGTTGGACTTCTGATTTCAGGAATCATTCCTTCTTCAATCATCTTTATTGCCGCAACAGGATTAGGACTAATGATCAATTATCCTAATCTTAAAGATCAGAAGACACGGATTGAAGCCAATCTTCCGGATGCCGGTCAAGTCTCCATGGTGGTTATCGCCGCCGGAATCTTTATGGGCATTCTAACTGGAACCGGAATGCATGATGCGATTTCATCCAGCCTTACATCCATTATTCCAGCATCCTGGGGTGGATTCTTCGGGTTGATCGTGGCATTCCTTTCAGCACCCGGGACATTCTTCTTGTCCAATGATGCGTTCTACTATGGGGTTTTGCCTGTCCTGGCAGAAACAGGAATGACCTATGGATTTACTGCCTTGCAGCTTGGGTTTGCATCTTTGATGGGCCAGGCATTCCATTTGCTGAGTCCGCTGGTTCCGTTTATCTATGTCCTGCTTCGCTTGACCGATGTGGACATGGGGAAATGGCAGAGAAAAAGTGCGCTTTGGGCGATCGGTCTGTTTGTTGTCTATGTCGTCGTCGGGGTCATCTTCGGGTTGATGCCACTATCACTTTAAGCGTAGAAGGGTTCGTTTATGACTAAGAATAAGTATATGAAAGCACTGAGCCAGGATACATGTTGCTACGACATTGCCGCGTTTGCGCACGATCATGGTGTTGATATTCACACGCTGCCATTCAGTATCCGTATTCTTCTGGAGAATGCCTTGCGTCAATCGTCTCAGGAGAATCCAGCTGCCAATGCGCTGCGGATCCTGAACTGGCAAGCCAATACCGGAAAAGATATCGCATTTTATCCAGCCCGGATCTTGCTTCAGGACTATACAGGGGTTCCCTGCATTGTTGATCTGGCGTCCATGCGGGACGCTGCGCAGGCAATGGGTATTGATCCAGAGAAAATCAATCCGAAGATTCCGGTTGATCTGGTCATTGACCACTCGGTTCAGATTGATCAGTCATCGAGTGATTGGGCGATGTCGTATAATATCAAGAAAGAATTCGAACGGAATAAAGAACGGTATGAATTCCTGAAGTGGGCTCAGCTTTCCTTTGAGAATGTCCGGGTTATTCCGCCTGATACCGGAATTATCCACCAGATAAATATTGAGTATCTTTCACCCGTCATTCAGAACGATGGCAAGACCCAGGTCTGTTATCCTGACAGTGTTTTCGGAACAGACTCGCATACAACCATGATCAATGGATTAGGGGTTCTCGGCTGGGGTGTCGGAGGTATTGAGGCAGAGGCCTGCATGCTGGGCGAACCCTCTGTGTTCGCCGTACCGGAGGTTATTGGTGTTCATTTGATTCATCAGCTGCCGCCAGGTACAGTGGCAACCGATCTTGCCTTGAAAGTGACACAGGTTCTTCGCTCTGAGAATGTAGTGGGCAAGTTTGTTGAATATTATGGCGAGGGCTATCAGTCGCCTTCTTTGGCGGATCGCGCAACCTTATCAAATATGGCGCCTGAATATGGATCAACCTGCGGGTATTTTCCTCTGGATGCAGAAGCAATCGGTTATCTGCGGCTGACAGGACGAGATTCTGGCGATGTTGAACGGATTGAAACGTATGCACGTGGCAATGCTCTCTTCTATACAGAGGAGGATGAGTTATCGATTCAGTATACGAAACGGATTGAAATTGACCTGGCCTTAATTGAAACCAATCTTTCGGGTCCGAAGCGGCCGCAGGATCTGGTGCCTCTGTCCGCACTTTCTGATGCTTTTAAATCAGCAATTGTTCAGGAGGCCGGAAATCATGGTTTTGGGTTGCAGGCCGACGATATTGATGCGACCTATCCGTTTGTACTGGATGGCAGCGATGAGGTCCTTCATACGGGGGATATCCTGATTGCAGCAATAACCAGCTGTACGAATACATCTAATCCCTATGTGCTCATTGGAGCCGGGATTATGGCGCGTAATGCTGTGCAACGAGGGCTTTCTGTATCCCGGAAAGTGAAGACTTCCTTTGCGCCGGGATCTCAAGCGGTCACGAACTACTTGGAGAAGGCAGGATTAATGCCATATTTAAATACACTCGGATTCAATATTGTCGCATATGGTTGTACAACCTGCATCGGTAATTCCGGACCTTTGAATCCTGCGATTGAAGACGCACTGAAAGCGTCGGAAATCGTTGCGGGGGCTGTCCTGAGCGGCAACCGTAATTTCGAGAGTAGAATTCATCCGCTAATCAAGGCAAACTACCTGGCTTCTCCTCTTCTGGTTATTGCCTTTGCGATTG
>CALNCD010000140.1 GCA_937874965.1 uncultured Erysipelotrichaceae bacterium
GCCTGTGCCGGTTTCACCCATCACAAAAATATTCTGTAACACCAGATTTGCATCGATTGTATTTTTCGCAATCGTCAGAACTGTAGAGACAGAATAATACTGCTGGCTCATAGATGATCCAAAGTCCCGTTAATCAGTTTGTAAGACTGCTCTTCGCCATATGATTTTGCCAATGTAACAGCCTGGTCAAGGATGATGGCCCGGTCAGTTTGTTTCGAAACAAGCTCAGCATATGCAACTAACAGAATAGCCTGTTCAATGTACCCAAGACGGGCAAAACTCCAATCGTTCAATCCAGATGCGATAGCCTCGATAAATTCATCTTTATAGGTTGCAATCATCTCGACGATAACTTCGAAATATGGGTCTAGATCAAATGGAGGAATGAATTCTTCAGTAGAGAAACCTGTTTCGAGAATTTCTAAAGGACTTACTTTCTTTATCAAGCTTTGATAAACGACAATCATCGCATTTCGACGTGCATTATGTCTATTCATACAAGTCTCCCTTCCCAACTATTCTATCATTTTTGGAGGTATAAAAAAAGAGCGTTGCCACTCTTAATTGAAAGTAAATCCACTGACTTTAATATCGACAATTGCAAGTTTATATCCAATCATCAACTCAATGGTTTGCAGTACCTTGGCCTGAAGCTTTTCACAGACTTCCTCGACATTCTTGGAGTAATCTACTTTGACTTCGATTGCAACTAATAACTGTGACTTGCTGAGTTTGACCGTAATCGGATTCACCGTAAACGTTTTGTCAGCAAGAATGATGCCTTCGACTTCATCAACTGAAATACTGACGATTCGCTCGATCACAGATTTAGAAACAGCAATTTGACCATAATCCTGCTGACTCTCATGTTTAATCAATACATATTCTTGTGCCATATTTTATCACCTGTCTCTATTATAACAGATTCACTGATGAAGTAAACCTTAACAATTTACACAAGTTTAATTCGTCCGCTATGCCGGAAACTGCGTTAAGAAACGACTATTTAAACCACTTCGCAGCAATAGCATCAATGGTTCCATCAGCTTGCAGTTTTTCAATGGCTGCATTTATTTTAGCCTCTAAATCAGAATTCTTCGGCATGTACACAACCCGTCCGCCTTCATTGATTTGATCCTGTGTGATACCGTCCAGTTCAAATGTTGTCAGTTTATCCGGGTATTCTTTCGCAAAGGAGGGTACCGTCGTCTTTTCCATAATCATGACATCAATCCGGCCAAGCAGGATTTCTTGGACAATTGAAGAAAGATCCTTACGAGAATCAACGGTTGCACCTAGTTCTGCTGCCAGTTCATTCGCAACTTTTTCTTGGGTAACACCTGTCTGAACACCGATTATTTTCCCGGCAAGATCCTTGCGGCTTGTAATACCGCTGTCTTTTAAGGTTAAGATGTAATACGCGTTATCGACAAAGTAGTTTACCGAGTATTTTGAGGTTTCCAAACGAGCTGGATCAGGACTCATTCCAGCGATAGCAATGTCGACGCTGGAAGACGTCAATTGTGGGATGATTGCATCAAAGTCCATATCTTTCCATTCGGCTTTTTCGTAGCCGAGCTCTTTAGCTAAAGCATTTCCGAAGTCGATATCAAACCCTTCAAGTTCATTGTTGGTATTGGTCATTTCATAGGGAACAAATCCGCTGTTCGTGGCAATGGTCAGAACATTGCTGCTGGAAGAAGCACAACCGCTGAAAACAGTAAGCAGCAGAACCAGGACGGTCATCATAATTGTTTTTTTCATATATTTCTCCTTATATCATTGGGGACAAGAACTGTTTAGCCCGGGTGGTCTTCGGATGATCAAAAAATTGTTCAGGCGTATCGCATTCCAGAATTTCGCCTTGGTCCATAAAGACAATCTGATGGGCAACATGACGAGCAAACATCAATTCGTGGGTCACCACAATCATGGTGATCTGTCGATCAGTAAGGGATTTGATGACCCGTAAGACTTCAATCGTCATTTCAGGATCCAAGGCACTGGTCGGCTCATCAAACAAGATAACCTCAGGATCCATGGCCAATGTTCTAGCAATGGCAACCCGTTGTTTTTCTCCTCCAGAAAGCTGGTGAGGATACGCATCCACCCGATGGGATAATCCGACATCATTGAGAAGTTCAACTGCTCGTTTCAGTGCATCGGCTTTCGCCATTTTTTTGACTTGGATTAAAGCGAAGGCAACATTATGCTTTGCATCCATGTGAGAAAACAGATTGAATTGCTGAAAGACCATGCCGACGCGCTGACGAACTTCAACCCAATCAACGGCAGGCTGTGTCAGTTCAAGTTCATCCAGGTAGATATGACCATCACTCGGTGTTTCCAAGCCGTTTAGACAGCGCAAGAAGGTGCTTTTGCCTCCTCCGCTCAATCCAAGCAATGCATAAACCTTCCCTTTTTCAAAGGTAATCGTGATATCCTTGAGAACCAGCTGTTCTCCAAAGGTTTTTTTCAGATGCTCGACTCTAATCATACTTGAGCTTCCTTTCTATGAACTGACCAAGATGGCTAAGGATGATGTTCAAGAGATAGTAAATAATACCGACAATAATCAAAGGCTCAAAGTAACGGAAGGTATTTGCGCTGATAATTGACTGTTGCCGCATTAAATCACTTAAACCGATAATCTGGACAACTGACGTCTCTTTTGTCAGAGCAATAAACTCATTGAACAATGCGGGCAGAATATTACGGAGTGCCTGAGGGATGACAATGTGAAGGTTAATCTGCTTTGCATTGACTCCTAGGGCCCGGGCTGCTTCGATTTGTCCACGATCGACACTTTCTATTCCGGAACGGAAGACTTCGCTCAAATAGGATGCGGAGTTAATGGAAAAGATAACCAGAGCTGAAAACATGACAGTTGGTTTGAAGAATGGCAGGATCTGGGGAAGCGCGTAATGAAAGAACGCCAGCTGGAAGACAATCGGCGTGCCTCGAAAGAAATTAATCAGACCTTTGATGATTTTACTCAGCCAAT
>CALNCD010000141.1 GCA_937874965.1 uncultured Erysipelotrichaceae bacterium
GGGGACCACCCTGAAATAAAAGGCAGTCCCGCCGCATATTGAAGATAATAAATCAGATTAACCCGCAGTATTCAAGCAGATACTGCTCCTTGCCTTTCCAATTCTTCGACCTTGCAGCTGGTGCGCCAATGGAATCCTCATGATCGACGAACTCCAGCGCCTTAGTGATCGTTTCTTCATCAGAATAGGAATATATGGTTGTTGTTTCAACGCTGCTGTGCCCAAGGAAATCTCTGATGTAAGAAAGGGGGATCCCCTTCTTGTACATGGTCATTGCTATGCTGTGCCGGAGCATATGTGCATGGAGGCCTTCCGGGAAATCGGAATCGGTTTTATGTGCGAGCCTGCCATATTTCTTCAGAAAGCAATCGGCTGTTCCGGGCTTCATCTGGGTTTTCTGCCTATTGTGAGTGGTGTAGAACAGGAAAGCATCCGAAGAACTGCCTTTATGGAATTCTGCAAGATAAGCATCCAAATGCTTTACTGTGGCCCTAAGAAGGGGAACATACCTTACCTTATTCCCCTTGCCATAAATTTTTAGCCGTATGCTGGTATCACGGCGGATGATGCAGTTCAGTTGTAAATCAAGCATTTCCTGTATCCTTGCGCCTGTTTCATAAGCTAAGATCATAAAAAAACGGTCACGTCTGCCGAGCCTCGCCGTCATATCGGGTAATGAGAATAAAAGCTTCAGATGCTCTTGGGTTAAATATTCGGCATACGTTCTTTTCACGCCCTTGAAGGCATGAATTCCAGCCACTTCAAGATATACGGACATCAACTCCATATCCTCCTCACCGCAGTATTTGAGGAAGGACTTAATGGCCGACAGCCTCAGGTTAATTGTATTTGCAGAGTTTCCGCGAGCATCCTTAAGCCATAGAAGGAAGCCATAAACGCTGCTCCTGGAAAAACATGAAAAATCCATACGATCAAATCGGATGCCTTTTTCCTCATGACAATAATTGCGCAGGAGAATAAATGTCTGCCGATAGGCTCGAACTGTTTTGCCGCTGAAATTTCTCCTCGTTATGAGATAATCATTCAGGAAATCACGGAGCAGCCGGTAGAAAACCAACTCATTCTTCTTCATGACACACCTCCGGAAGGATGCCGTCATTTACAGCAGAAAGCATCCGTTCCATTTCCGGGTAGAAGTCCTCCACAAGGGACAGATAGTAATCCGTGTCGGCATAGCAGGAATGTCCCATATATTCGCTGAGGTAAGGATAGAGCGCATTGATATCCTGTCTTTCTCTGACCCATTGGTTCAGCCTGTGCACAGCATACCCGTGGCGAAAATCGTGGACTCTTGCGGGATTTCCTGTGACAGCCCTGGACTCGGGAAGCTTATCCCAAAACTCATGGAACCATTGGTCAAGAATTGACTTGCTGAAGCAGTTCCCGTCCTTGTTTGGAAAAAACACTTCCCGGCCTGGGTGCATGGATTCCATGATGGAATCATACTCCCTGCATACTTCCATCAGATCACCGTTCATGTACACAATTCTGGCTTTCCAGCCCTTAGATTCCCGGACAGATATCTTTCCCGTATCAAGGTCAATATCTTCCCTGATCAGCATCCGTGCTTCCGAGGAGCGCAGTCCGCAGCAGTACAGCATACGGAAAATCACAGGGATGACATATCTTCGGGTCGGTGAAAACGGCGAAGGCGGGCAATGGTCAGCAGCTTTGAAAAAAGCCTTCAGCTCGACGTCTGTATAAATATGCGCTTCATATTTAATCTGCCTGTCGGGGATGTGTCCCGGAATCACGTAAGCATCATGCCCAAGTCCTTTCATATACTTTCCAAGCTGCCTTACCGGAGTAACTCTCCTTAAAAGACCGTTAGGGTGTTCCCCAGGTTTTAAGCGGAGCCACGCCGTACACATTTCCTTTGTAAGTATGCTCTCGCCTGGAAACTTCTCGTATGCAATCCTATCAAGGTGATGCAGAATCCGCGCCGAAGATTGATAGGGATATCCCAATGCACGCTTTTGATCAATGAAATTTTTAATGCAGGTGCCGATCAGGCTCTTGAACGCATAATCAGTCATCCGAAGCACCTCCTCTCCAGGAAACCCTTCCTATGACGGATAGATCCAGCGCACACATCCTGAGCATTGATTCTTCCATGGAGAGGTATGGTTTGTCCGATTCCTTGGAAACATGGCCAAGGACATCTGTTATGACTTGATGCGGCACCTTTGCCGCCAGCAGCCGGTGTACCATGGAATATCTGAAAAGGTGTGCACCTTTAGCGGTACCGTTTATCGGTTTGACCTTCTGCCGCTCAAGGAGTTTTGAACAGATGGGGTAAACAGAAGACAGTTTGTTGTACGGTGCCTGTTTCCGCAGGAATATATACGGATAGTGATCAGTGCGTTTGGGCCGTTCGTTCAGGATGTAGTCCATCAGTGAATTGCCGATATCCGGCAGTAATGGCAGTACAAGAGGTTCGCCGGTTTTTTTCTGGTTAAGCCTGATTTTATCTTTTCGCCAGTCAATCTCCTGAAAGGTGAGGCTGCAGATGTCACAATTGCGCAACCCCAGTTTCATGGCTAAAAGAATTACCGCTTTTGTACGCCTGGACTCATTTTTCAGCTGTGACATCAGCTTTGCCTGATCATCTTCAGATAGGTAAGCGGCGACGGAACATCTCTGAACAAAAACGCCCATTACAATGCCGGACAAATTCGTTTCCATCAGACCTGCGGCATGGAGAAACACCAGAAGGGAGCGAAAAATCGGCATAATCGCAGCCATGCTCCGACTGCTGCAGATGTCCGCAAATTTTGTGACGACAAATTGGGTTGTATCAGCAGAGAACAGGTTTAAATCCTTTATGGAGTCTATGCCGGTAACTTCTATCATTTTTCGGAATACATAATCATGCAGACCGATGGTGGCCTTGCTGAGATTTCTTTGCTCCAGCGATTCAAGATACTGCAAACGAACGGATGCGATCTCTAAGCTGCCGCAGTCTGTGCCACGCTTGATATGCCCCCATTGAAAACGACCTGTGTTTGCGATTTCCATCAGAACATACGCTGCTTTACGGTTGATTTTCCACTTCCATTCGTTCATGGCACCATCGCTGCGCAAACTGCTTATCCTCTGGATAAAGCTTTGGAGTACCGCTTCATCATACTCTGAAATGTCAGCATCATAAAAACAGCATCGGATTTCCATCCAGGAATGCCTGTACTGCCCCATTGTAGAGACGGTGAGCCGCAGGTAATTCATCTCTGTTTCAGCCTTAACAATTAGGTAGTCAATACTGACACCTGATGCAATTGGGAATTTCCAGTCTTTAAAAAACTCCTGAACCTCAGCTTCGCACGGCATGGACGGTTCATTGAACAGGATCCCATGCTTATCTTTG
>CALNCD010000142.1 GCA_937874965.1 uncultured Erysipelotrichaceae bacterium
AAAGGCTGATAATCAATATATGCATCATTGAAAACCAAACCCCTTCCGCCTTCGCAGACATAATGATGAATCCCAAGATCCTGAGCAATAGCTTCAACCATAAACTGAGGACGACCAGTCGCCAAGGCCACGAAATGACCCCGCTTCTGCAAGGCCTTTAAAGTATAACGGGTACTCTCAGGAATCAAAAAGCGATCTGAGGGGTGGGTCAGTGTTCCATCAATATCAAAAAAGAAATATTTGCGCATAGAAACTCCTTTCCACTATTATACATCAGTTTACAAAAAAAGAGGCTAGCCTCTTCATTCGTCCCAATAATACCCTTCACCCCTGCGGGTGACCAAAGCACTCAGATGCATTTTCTGACGAAGATTCTTAATATGAAGGTCAACCACACGGACATTGATTTCTTCCGGGAATTTACGCCATACCCGGGTAATCAAATCATCCCTGGTAATCATCTGATTTTTGTTTTTCAGGAAAAAGCACAGAATCTGATATTCTTTCAAGGTCAATTCAACAGGTTGGTCATACTGCATTACTTCACATTGATACATGGAAACCTTGATGCTGTCTATCATTGATGTCAATACCAATGGATCTGCACGTAATTTATTCCTGCGCATCAATTCGACAATATGGACAAGGATTTCAGGAAAAGACAGCGATTTCTGCACCACAGCATCAACATTGCTCCAATAGCGTTCCTTAGCTCCCTCATTGATCAGCAGAATCTTAAAATCCGGATTCAATTGCCTGAATCGCTTTATAAAATCGAAGGTCCCCATAGGCAACGTGAAGGCCTTGATGACAATTACCCCATAGGCATCTTGATTGAATGAACAGGCTTCCAACGCATCCACCAAGTCACTGACACAATCGGTCTCGATATCCACCTGATTCAAGAAACTCACAAAACTGGAACGGTACTGCGAAGGGTAACCGACCACAAGAACTTTATTCATCATCCAGAAACTCCCCTTATCATAGAATATTGATAATAATTCTCATTCTATTTTACTGTTTTTTAAAACTGCTGCTCCTTCTTTTTTTGCAGTATCGTGGAATTATTTGATTATTTATACATAATAAGGGAATTAATCGGGCGACTTTCGCGATATTACCGGAAGATAATTCATTATTTGTAATTATTTATCTTTTTTATCTTTAATGGACAGCAGATATTCCTCCGCAGCTTGTTTGGAATACTCTTTCTTTTCATTGAGGTAATCAATAAGGTCTTTCTGCTGAAGTTCACTGAGGTTGAAACTTTGTGCGATAACTTTTGCCTGCAGTTTCATATGACCATCTTGTATTCCTTTGGACACCAAGGCGTTAAGGGCCGCAAAATTTTGAGCAAGTCCCAATGCACCGCAGTAACTCATTAATGTTTTCGCGTCTGGATGACGCATAATTGTATGGGCAAGCTGAACTTTGGGACGGATCATCATGGAACGGCTCACACTTCCCAGAGGCAAAACAAGGTCTATTACTCCTTTCAAGCGGTCATCAGCAATCTGCCAGCTGGTTAAGGACTTCATTGTCCCCGTCGACGATGCATGGGTATAGATTGCGGCATTTACAGCCCGCCAATCATTGCCGCTCGCCATAACCAGGGCGTCGATTCCATTCATGATTCCTTTATTATGAGTCGCACAGCGATGCACATCCAGGTTGGCATAGGCGCATGCATCAACAATACGTTCTGCCCGTTTCCATTGACCGTCAAGCTGTTCGATCGGCATCGAACACTGGACACTGACACGGCATTCTTCTGGATAGTTGCTGAGGATACTCATGAGAATATCAAGATGATACTCCTCACGCAACACTAAACTCATTGCCTCAAGCAATGTATTCAGCAAATTGGCACCCATTGCTTCCTGAGTATCGACATAGACATCAAGACTTTCATACGGAGAGAAACGGCTCAATCCTATTCGGACGATCTTCCCGCCCCGACGAATCAAGGAAGGGACTGCCGATTCACCTGCATGGATCAGATCACGAATAAGGCTCGCGCTCAGTTCAGGAAACGATTGGTCTTTCAGGACGATCTGTCCCTGCATGATCC
>CALNCD010000143.1 GCA_937874965.1 uncultured Erysipelotrichaceae bacterium
CGGATGCCTTGGTTGTGGATACGCTTCAACAAGCAGTCGAGTATGCTTCCCGTTTGGCGCGTGAGGATGATATTGTCTTGTTTTCACCGGCTTGCGCAAGTTATGATCAATTTGATAACTATGAACAACGCGGCGAGATTTTCAAGGATATTGTTCGTAAGTTATAGCGATTTCCGGATAGTTTACAACAATCAGCGGAAGTTGATAACGAAGAAAATCTGCAGAGTGCAGATTTTTTTTGTGGTGCACTATTAACTTCGGTATCACTTTGAAGGATTGTGCATGGACACCTGGAATTATGATCTTCAAAAAGATATCCTTGTCATGATTTGAGAGGGAAGAATAGGATAGTCGGTGATGCAAAGACATGCTGTGGCTTATTGCGAATCAAGTATGCCAATGCTTTGCCGTTATCTCAGGTCATTTTTTAGGATGATTGAGAACTGCGGCATATTCTAGGTGTCTAGGAGTTGTATTGAAACGGCGGCTAGTAATCTGCTGTCTATGTGAAATTGGATAGGGGATGTATTATTTATAAGTATAAAGTAACCATCTATTGAATAAGTAGACCTATGCAGATTGCAGGCCATACTAAACTGTGATAGATTAAACAAAAAAGGGGAATAGTGATGAAAAAATCAATACGAATTACTGTTTTAAGTCTACTTATGTTGGCGATGGTGGTGCTTCCGATTTCTGCTGGTCAGCGAAGAACAGTGACTGGATCTGGGAGCCGTGGCTATAACGGTTCACTTCTTGTGACGGGATGGACAGGTCAGCTCAGGGCGAACTCAGTCTTTTTAGGCAACGATTCTTTATATTTTACCGGGAAATCATACAGCAAGTGGCATGGTGGCAATCCGTACAATGCGGATTCAATTACCCATTATGACATCCTTGAAGTCAACGGCATCGGATCTGTCTCATTTTCTGCATCCGGCGGTGTCAGTGCCAGCGGTCCATCCGGAAGCTTCGGAATCTCAGCGACATCAGCATCCAATTCATATACCTATGCGTATTCCCAGAGAAATGCTTGGCAGATTAATGTTTACTATTCATATTACAGTTCAATCTGGGATTGGTCTTACATGGATTTATTCACATCCGCAACCTTTAAATTTGGTTCGACTTATATTGTCGTCAATTCAAGAATCAATTCGCCGTACATAAACCGTGGACCAATTTACTACTATTAGTCCATCCCAAGGCAGACTACGCTTTTGGCTGACTGAGTCATTGCAGCGATTAAAGAGGGTTCAATGAAAAAAATGATAATCGGGGGGCTTATCTGCCTATGTCTGGCGTTCACGGTCCTCCTTGCTAACCGAAATCAAACGACTCACTGGACAATTCAGCAATCAATGGGTTTTAGTGAAACTGTACTGATGCAAGGCCTGACATTTGAAGCTGATGAAGCTGAAGCTGTTATGACGCTGCTTGCAGACACTTATACCGAAACCGATGCTCAGGCTGGATTCTCAATTCAAAGAACACTGGATACACAAGTATTCAAGCAGTTTTATTTCGCCCTCAAAATTTATCCTTTGTTCGATCAAGAAATACCTGAATCATTTAAACTATCGTTCTTGAAACTTAAAAGCCACCTTATCCAGAATCCTTTGGTTGCGATCGATTATCTTTATTTTGCCGGTGTTATGAAAGAACTGAAGCAACCCTATGATGTGAATGCACTCAATGAAAAACTAATTCAATATTATGATGCTGAGACCAACCTTTTCTTTTATCGCAGTATCGATGATGATATTGGACTGAAGTTATTGATTTCGAATGATATTGTGGAGTTATGTTCGGAGATCGGGATCGATTTGTCTGGATTTAATGTGGAAAAAGGTGTTGATGACCTGATTAAGCAAGCAGAATTCAAATTGCCTGAGGCAGGCGACACCTTCTACAACAGCGGTGCTGACCTCATCTATCTCTCCCGGTCTTTTGATAGTCACAAGTCTCTTTCCATCTCACTGCGTCAATGGTTCGAACAATGGAAGCAATACTATGACCGGTTTGATATTGACCAGCCGATGAAACTGATAGACTACTACACCTATCTTCAAATAGCGGCTGTCTTTTCTAGCCCTTCACCGATACCGTTGCAGACTTATCTTAGCCAGCTTCGCGCTAGTGATATTCCCGAAAGCACAGAGCTTGATGTTATCTACAAGATTTATGGTTACGAGTCATTCCGCTGGCTTGAGGAAGACGCGAAACAACAGTGTCTTGATTATGTTCGGCAATATCTCGATAGGGTGCTTAAATCCGTAACTGCACCACAGGGGTATAACCTAGGTGATTTGCTGTATGGAACTCTTCTGGCTGATGCAGTCGGGTTTTCCTATGATAACGATAAAGTTGCTTCTACTGTCCGCAAGAGTTATCGCGAACTTGATGAGAGCATAACTGCCCGTGAGCTGATCTACAATACGTTTTACTATTTGGCATATCAGATTGATCAGGAAGAAAAAACGGCCATAGAGGTAGACGCAAGGCTTCTATCCGAGACTATTGATCAAGCGCTTGAGAAGTTATTGAATCAGGATGATGAGTTTTCTTATACAAGCCTTCGTCTAGCTCTTCAGATCAAATCAAGTCTTCGTATCATTCAGCCGGATACTGGGTACCTGTTGACCTCGCATGTGCAAAAGATAAGAGATTACTTAGCGCGTGATCATCAACCCGAAGATATACAGAGCAGCCAGCAGATTGAGATGACGAGAATTCAGTACCTGCTGGATGGCGAGCAAGCAAAATCTACCATCAATCTTGAGTATTGGTTGAATGACCTCTATGATCAGGGAGGGTTCAAGCCAGCGGTTGCAGAACCGGCTGATCTGCTGGTGACGTATCATGTTTATGCTTTGAACGATGAACTTGGTCTTTTTGCGATGGATCAGCAGCATTATGAAGAACTGGCCGTCTATACGTCCCATCTTAAAGAAAATGAACTGTACTATGCATCCGTTGCGCATGTGAAAAGTGACTATCGAGCGATTCTCTATGCGCTTGCGTTAAAACAGAAAGTACTTAATCAGAGTAACATAGGTAAAAAACCATGAAGAAGCTAAAACTGAATCATGTCTCGAAACGTGTGCTGGATACAGATATTCTTAAGGATATTTCTCTTGAATTTGAACCTGGACTCACTGTTATACTGGGCGAATCAGGGGCAGGAAAAAGTACACTTCTTAATCTTCTCGGACAGTTGGATAGTTGCAGTGATGGTGAAATAACCTATCAGGACCAGCTCTTGTCTGCTTTGGACAAATCAGGAAGAGAACAATTCCGGGCTGAGTCCGTTGGTTTTGTCTTTCAAGATGGCAATTTGCTTTCAGAACTCTCGGTTTTGGATAATCTTAAAGTGGCTCTGGAGATAAGCGGAACAACAGTGAATGAACCTCAGATGATGGATTTGCTCAATGCATTTGATGTGGCCGAGTGTCTGAATAAGAAAGTGAATATCCTGAGCGGTGGAGAACGGCAACGAATTGCAATTGTACGTGCAATTCTTAAAGAATCGCAAATTATTCTTGCCGATGAACCGACAGGGAATCTTGATACGTCACATTCAATTGCAGTTTTTTCGATGCTGAAGCAATATGCTGAAATCAATGACTGTATCTTGATTGTTGTGACACATAATCAGGGCTTAGCAGATCGGTTTGCTGATCGGATAATTGAGCTGCGTGATGGAGAAATTATTTCCGATGAAAACCATGAGCGGAAGAGAATGGAGGAGCAGGGGCAGAACCTGCGGACAGTTCCTAGGCATGCTTCACTTGCTTTGCGCGAAAAATGGCGTATTTTCAAAAGCATAGCGAACCAGCATATCCTTCGCATGCTGATGATTGCAATGGTTATCAGTGTAGCAATTGCTGGATTGGCAGTTGCGGTGGATATGCGTAGAGATAGTCTTGATATGCTGGGTGAAATGAATACGAACTATCTTGAGACAGATTTGGCTTTGATTCAGAAGAAGCTGACAAGCACAGATCGTGGGTATAATTACGAAGTGCCTTTTTCCCAGGCAGATATTGAGGAAATCAATCAAAGCAATCTCTTTAAACAGGTTACGCCATACGTCAATGTTGCTCTGCAGGCCAGTTACAATAATAATTCAGTCCTATTGACATCAGTCCGCTATATAGAACCGAATGATTTTTATAGTGAGCGGATCAAGTCCAACGCGATACTTGGTTCGGATATCGAAAATGAAAATGAGATCATACTGGGACTGGACATTGCTGAACAGCTTTGGGGTGAAAACTACGAAAGCTATATCGGGTCATCTATTTTACTGAGTGAACAGCAGGGATTCGATGTCGCTACGAAGCTCGTAGGAATTAACTGTACAAAGAATGCGGAAGGATTGTATCATAGCTTTATTCCTAGTGCATTGACCTATGAGGTAGCCAAAGTCCGTCAATCCAAGCAGCTTGAAATTCATAATCAGCGTGCTCTGGAACAAGCTCAAACTGTTTATTCAGGAGGAACGACCGGTTACTATGATGTGAGCACGACCGGTGTGCTTCTATACGGGGAATTTCCTGACAGTGATTCTGGGATTGCCATCAATCTTGCCGTACTTACAGAACTGTATAATCAAGAGGCGGGAACAACGCTTTCTTCTGATGAGGTAAAAAACAACCTTAATGAGAGTATTGTTAAAAAGCTGATTCAAGAAACGTATACTATTTTTGGACTGAATAAGCAAACGATGAAAATCACGGGTATTTATGAAAGCAATTTACCTGCCTTCGTTATTACCCCACAAGCGGTACAGACACTCTATGCAGTGCTACCAGATACTGTGCAGGCCTATACAATCAATGATACAGTTTCCAAGCAACTCGATTCTTACCCGATCGGACAACAGTACGAAACGGTGTCAATTTACCGGCATCTCATCGGTAGCATTTCAGACAAGACATCAACACTGAATGTCTTTCTCGTCTTTTTGTCCTTGATCATCGCATTGCTTGCGGTATTGATGACCTCATCATTTATGTCGCTCATCATTCAGAAACGTCATTATGATATCGGAATCTTGAAAGCGATGGGAGGAAAGAACCGCGATATTCTGGAAATTTTCAGCTATGAAACGGTAGTGATGTGGCTCGTTTCTTCGTTAGCAGCTGTCGTCTGGTATACGCTGATGAAAGTGCTGGTTTCACTGGTAACAGGTATTACGCTGGATTTGAGCCTTTCACTTGAAAGTTTAGGGATTGTTGCAGCTTTTGGCGGATTTCTTTTGTATGTGGCGAGTTTTATTCCGCTTCGTAGAATAAAGTATCTGGATCCAATTCAGCTGATTCGTCACCGCTAAGCATCACTCTATTCATTTCTATTGATAATCGAGGCAGTAAATCCCAAGGTAATGTCAAACCAGGGTTATCCTGGCAAATCCAGCTCAGCTGATATTCATAAGCCATCGATGTGTCAAGGAGTGAATCCTTTCTGAATATCCAGTTCATTGCCGATCTTGCTGAACTTATTTTTTGAGTAAAGTAAAAAAGGAGCTGATCATTCACACTGACTAGGAACATAGGATTGGAAAGATGCCTATGATTTGAATCTTGATCTAATTAATGGACGCTCTACACCAGAGCGTTTTTTCGTTGACTTCATTTTGTTGCTTAGCGGCAAAGCATCAGTACAAACGGAGAATTATCATTGGTGAGTCATCCTAAGAAGCGAATTTATCTTGATCCTTTGAGCAACATCGCCCTATCCGCTATGAACGGTAATCGTGTCAATTAAGGGATTTTTTTGAGCATTCGATGAAATCGTGATGGACTATTTTAAATTGCGCTCAAATCATGTATAATTGTAAAGTCTAATTCGTAAATAGGATTCGAAAACTAGAGGGAGGAACAGGATGGAGACGTCACTGGATTCACAGATTGAATTGGCGATTGTCTTACATGTTTCTCATTTAAGACAGGAGCTTGAGCATCTAACCTATTATCAGCTTCTGGATATCTTGAATCGTGTCATCTGGAAAAATGGACGGCCGAGTTCTTTGTCGGAAGCCATCGGTGATATTTACAAATTGAAAAGCGATGATGTTGTACGTATTTTAAGTACACTTGCGCAAATTGAGGGATATCATTCGGATATTTCTGACTATGAAGAATTATTTGGAGGAAATTATGAAAAAGAGTAAATCATTTATTGTCGTCTTACTGGTGACAGTAATCTTAGCGGTTGGAGTGATGATTCCAGCAGTTGAAAAGACAAAAATGAATTTGGGGTTGGGCATGGGTCGTGATACGACATTAGTGTTCAGTGCAAAGAACAAGGATACAACCAAATCGGTGGATTACGCAACATTGAAGAAAATCTTTACGAATCGGGCCGACTATTTTAAGACGAGCCAGTATTCATTATCACTTTCAGATTCCGGTGATATTTCAATTACAGTTCCAAGTCGGAGTGAAGTTGCTTTCATTCAGTCATTGATGAGTGAAACTATGAATTTTGAAGTCCGCGATGTCAAAGATAACTTGTTGTTGTCGGCGGACGATCTTTCAAATGCAACGGTAATCTACAATTCCAGTGGCAGTGTCCTGATTCAGTTCACATTTAATCAGGAGGCTTTGCAGGCTGCATCCAACAAAGTCATGGCGTATGCAACTTCTGATGAGCGTTACTTTGTCATCTGGACCAACTATACGACTGGGGACACATATTCAGCACAGAAGACAATTGCAGATAACAGCGGGACACCAAAGTATTTGTCGACGGCCTTGGTTTCTGCAGAGAACACAACCGGTTTATTCACCATTGCCGGAATTACTTCAGAAACATATTCGAAGCAATTAGCGGGTATGATCAATGCGGGTTCAGCAAACTATACGTACACACTCGTTTCTTCGGATAGTGTCGGGTCCTACGCATCTTTGGACCGTGCTGCCTACATCATTGGATACGGTGCTTTAGCTGTCTTGGCAGTACTGGCGCTCTTTAATTTCAAACGGTACAAGCAAGCTGCTGTTGGGATGCTTGCGGGAATTGGTATCACGCATTCTTTGACATTATGTGCATTTGTCTTCGCAGGTGGCAGCGTGTCCGTTCAGGCATTAATTGGTCTGTGGGTCAGTGTGGCAGTCTTGCTGCTTACTCATTTCTATGCAATTAAACGGGCTAAACTGGCTGTAATTAAGGGACGTGGTGTTGAAGCCTCTGTTCGCTCCGGGTATGATGCGATTATCCGTCCTAGCCTATTGGCAGATGTCTTGTTGTTTGCTGTCGGCTTGGTTGTCTATCTTGTGAATGTCCATTTCCTTCGGGATTTTGGAATGATGCTGGTTCTGGGTGCACTTCTCAATGCAACGTTCGGCTTGTTCTGGACACGTATGATCATCATCACAGGCGCACGCAGTGCTCGCGGTGATGTTTCATTCATCGGAATCAATGCAAAGGATAATACTGCTGATGCTCAGGATGGATTAATTGCGAAAGAAAACCGTCTCAGCACTTTGAAGAACCGCAAGTCATTTGCGATTGTTCTGATTGCTTCCTTGGCGATTGTTGCAGTGTTCGGTGTTCTGGCACTGACGAATAAAAATATAATGATTCCTGATTATCAGCGCAAACTCATCATGGTTGTCAACAAAACTGATGAAACGACTCAGAAGACGATTGCCGACCAGCTGAGTGCAAAGGGTATTGAAAGCAGTTCCTATACCATCAGCACCGGGGATTCCACAACATATACTTTCAATGGTGTTGCTGCTAAAGACACATTGAATTCCATGAAGCTTGATCTTGCAACTCAGACAGAGGCAAGCGTGAACGTTTTTGATTTTGTATCGATTGATAAAACGAACAGTTCAATTGAGTTGGCAATTATTGTTGGAACGGTCCTGTTGACTGCCTTGATTCTGTTATGCTTCTATTCCTTCAAATTTGCGCAGGTCGGCTTCATGACTGCCTTGTTGAATGGTTTGGTTGTGATTGCTGTTTCCGGCTATTTTGGTCTGAGTGTTTCTGGGATTCTGATGGGCTTTTTAGCGACATTGTTATCATTGACGATTTCTTTCCTGGTTTTCTCCAATATCCGTGAAGATATGAAAGCCAATAAGCGTCTTCGTACCAATAAAGAAGTTTTTGATCAATTGGTCTTGGAGTCCTTTGCCAATAATGCCGATCTGTTGATTAACGTTATTCTGGGTCTGTTGCTGTTCGGCGTCTTGTTTATCGGAATCAGTACCAGTAACTTAGCGCTTGTCCTGATATCGATGGTTGCTGTTGTTGTGTCTTTGTTTGTTCTTACGGTTTTCTTTGAGCCTTCCTTCATGGTGGCAGTCATTGATTTGAAACCGGAAAGCAAGACAAAAGCAAATCACAAGTCAAACGACAAAAAGAATAAATCCGATAAAGAGGAACTCACCGTATTAGGCGTTAATGACTAAGGGATATCCCTTAGTCTTTTTTTGAAAGGAGGAATAGCATGTATAGACGCATTGATTTAGATGACGTAGATCTTCAGCCTGAATTTGATGGTCTCATGAAAGTGAATCAGGCTTTGCTTTCCAGCCTTAATTTAGCTCATCATCAGCTTCAGGAACTTTTCAATCCCGAGATTCGCTCGTCTGTTCATGAACCGATGGTCCAGAACATGTTCGCGTTTATTCAAGGGCTGAGCGGAAAGAAGGTTATTGTTTGCGGAGACTACGATTGTGATGGGGTTCTTTCCACATCATTGCTGGTTAAGTTCTGCCGTTCTCTGAATATCGAGGTAGGCTTCTATATCCCAAACCGGATAAGTGAGGGATATGGTGTCGGACTTGATACGGTGAAACTGGCAATCGAGCGCGGTTATGAAGCTTTGATCTGCGTGGATAATGGTGTCAGTGCACAGAGTGAATTATCGTACGCTAAAGCACATGGCTTGGCCGTCGGCATCATCGATCATCACCTGATTGGAGATGAACCTGTCTGTGATGTCTTGCTTCATCCGGATGGATTATCGGGGTATTATAAAGGGATGTGTGCAACTGGGTTGGTTGCTTTATTGTTTGAACAAACCTCGATGCAAGACGAGGTTCTCGCAATGGCTTGCGTGGGGACAATCGGGGATATGATGGAACTCTGGGGAAAGAATCGTGAGTTTGTCAGAACCGGTCTAGATGTTCTCAACCGGAAATCATTTGCTTGTTTTGATGCGTTACGTAATGATCAGCTTGCATATACTGCGCAGTCGATTGCTTTTCAAATCGTCCCTAAGATTAATGCGGTGGGACGGCTTTCCAATCGGGCAAATCCGAATAATCTGGTTCGCTATTTCTGTGATTTGAATGACAATGATCTGCGAAGTTTTGCCTCTCAAGTGAATAAGGTCAATGATCTTCGGAAGACACTTACACGTAATGCGATGGGCGTAGCACAAGCGAAGATAAAAGATGAGGCGATTATTATTGTGGAGGACGAATCATTTCATGAGGGAATCGTTGGAATTATTGCTGGACAATTATCAGCGCAATATCATCGTCCTGCCATTGTTCTTACAACGAGTGAGCACCGGTATAAAGGGAGCGGCCGTTCGCAAACGATTTCACTGCATCATTTATTGTCACGGGCGGATTCAGCATGGCTGACTCGTTTTGGAGGTCATGCACAAGCAGCCGGTGTCGAGGTTGCAATCGAGGGTCTTGATGCTTTCCGCAAAAACATGCTTGAATTAATGGCAGATGAACCGCAGATTGCCGATGATCACGTTGTTTATGTCATTGATCCAACGTCAATCACTGTGGAATCCATGCGTGAGCTTAGCCGGTTTGAACCGTATGGGCAAGGCTTTCAGTTACCAACCGTCCTCTGCGAGCTGCAAGGCAAGCCGGTTCGTTTGGGGCAGGTCGGGTATAAATGGGTCATGCCAACGTTGGAGTTTGCCTTTTTCGGCCAGCTTCCGGCGGAACTGATTTCCTATCAACGAACCTATGTTGTCGGATCTTTGCGTTTGAATCAGTTCCGTTCCAAACAGACGGTTCAACTGGTTATTTCTGATTTTATGAGCGAAGGTGACCTTTAAGCTAGAATATGGTATGATTTGTGTGGTGATGACATGAAACGATTGATTATGCTCTGTTTAACAGTCTTAATATTTTCATTTTCGACAGTGCATGCTGAAGATACGCAACCGAAGGTGGAGACGAGCACTACAGCACCTCTTTTTAGTGTCTCATCCACTGCACTCACATTAAATGAGTTTGATTCGGTGTATTTTGAAATCACTTTGGCTGATCAGCAACATAAACTTCAGGATATTGCCGTATCCATCGGCAACCCTGATGTTGTCAGTGTTGATTTATCTGGCAAGCGTATTTCTGGTTTGAAACAGGGAAAGACGACCTTGACCTTTACGTTAGAAACCACGATAATTACGGTCGATGTGGATGTACTGACAACGAAAGCTGCCATCACGCTTGGCGATGAAAGTTTTTACCTGATCCGTGGCTTAGGGTATACGATTCCCTATACAATTACCCCGACCCAGCTTCAGGATAAGACAATCACCTGGTCTTCTTCTAATTCCGCAGTTGCGAAAGTTGAGAACGGTCGGGTTGTCGGTATTTCTATTGGAAAGACGACCATTACTGCAACAGTGGATGGAAACAGCGATTCCATGACGCTCTATGTCACAGCGCCGCTTGCCGGCATACAGTTTAATCCGGATACACTCGCTTTGGTTATGAATGAGACCAGCCGGCCTATCAGTGTGCTGATGACACCTCAAGATACGACGGATGATGTAAAGGTTTCCTATACTGTCAGTGATCCGAGTATTGTTGCTTTAAACGATGATCTGACACTTACGGCGCTGAAGCAGGGGACGACAACCGTTATTGCGAAAGCCAAAGATTTCACGAGCGAACTCCGGGTTAGCGTTAAATCCAATGCCAATGTGAACGGGAACACCGTACTGGAATTGAAAGAGAACCGGTTGAGTTCAGCCCAGGTGGAATACTCGGTTATCGATACGCTCAATGAATCACAGCATAAGACATATGCCTTGATGATTCCCGCTGATACGGCTGCATCGATGCTGGAATCACAAAGCCTGGTTTCTGTGACGATTAAACTGAATCCGTTGCTGATTAAAGACAACTATGCCGTCTTGAAAGAAGTCATTCTTCCTCAGGAGATTTTAAGCCGGCTAGCTGGAAGGAAACTGATTGTCACGTTTCAAAGCACATATGGGACGACCTTGATCAGCTACACATTTTCAAACCCATACTCAAAGCCGCTGAATCTGGTCTATACACTCAGTGCTTTCAAGGCAGAGTCATCCATCGGGAACCTGGTGAACACGAATGGTTACCGATTGCAGTTCAAGGACACGGGGGGATTTCCGCTCGGAACAACGGTTCAGTTCTCAGGAAACCTTCTCGATGCGAAAGCTGCTGAAAAAAGGTATATTTATGCGTATAATGATCGATTGAACACGGTTGAATTCACGAATCAAATCTGTGAGGTCAATTCCAGCGGATTGATCGAGATTGAGGTTGAATCCGATAATCTGGTGATTACTAATTTCAAGCTCAGGAAATCCAACGGAAATACCCTTTATTACGTCTTGACCGGTTTGGCTTTCGCGGTTGTTGCCGGCATGGTTTATATGACATTCAAAGATAAAAAGAAATCCTCTCATTCCGGATAGGGTATGTTATAATAGGAACGTTATTTGGAGGAACCTATGAAATTAGAAAACTATATCGCATCAATTAATGACTTCCCAAAAGAAGGAATTATCTTCAGGGATATAACTCCCTTAATGGCGAATGGACCGGCGTTCAAGGAATCCTGTGCCCGACTCAGTGATTTCGCGCGAACGGTGAAAGCCGATGTGATTGTCGGCCCTGAAAGCCGTGGGTTTATCTTCGGATGCCCGGTTGCATACGATTTGGGCATTGGCTTTGTTCCGGTTCGCAAACCGGGCAAATTGCCTCGGGAAACGGTCAGCTATACATATGACCTTGAGTATGGCCAGAACGAGTTGCATATTCACAAGGATGCGATTCAACCGGGTCAGCGTGTTTTGATTATCGATGATCTTCTCGCGACTGGCGGAACCGTGGATGCTACTATTAAGTTGGTTGAATCCTGCCAGGGTGTCGTGGTAGGATGCGGTTTCTTGATTGAGCTCAGTGATCTAGGCGGCCGTGGACTGCTGAAGGATTTCGAGGTTCTATCATTAATTCAGTATTAAACGGAAGCGCAAGCCTTCGTTTTTTAAAACCCGGAGTAATCACTTAGGGGCAGAAAGGAGCAGCGAGCAATGAATCAATCGGTAAGCTACAATGATGCGATGTTTTTTGCTGAGGTGAATTCATACATCACTCACGATGATGATCGAAAACTGATTAAACATGCCTATGACTATGCCAAGGTTAAGCATGAGGGTCAATACCGTAAAAGCGGTGAGCCTTATTTTGTCCATTTGATTAATGTGGGTACAATTCTGGCACAGCTTAGAGTTGGTCCGAGTACAATTGCTGCCGGACTGCAATGTTAAGAAAGATGAACTGGCGAAGGAATTTTCTGAAGAAATTGCCACGCTGGTGGAAAGTGTTACGAAAATCGGCGCCTTGAAGTTCAAGGATGAGAAAGAGTACTTGGCCGAAAATCATCGTAAGATTTTTATTGCGATGGCTAAGGATGTTCGTGTTATCTTGATTAAATTAGTGGATCGTCTTCATAATATGCGTACACTTCAGTACCAATCCGAAGTGAAGCAGACCAAGATTGCGGAAGAGACGTTGGAAGTGTATGCACCGATTGCGCATCGTTTGGGAATCAGTGAAATCAAGAATGAATTGGAAGATCTTTGTTTTTATTATCTTCATCGTGATAAATACTATGAAATTGCGAACCTGGTCGAGGTCCGCAAGACGGAGCGAGATTCGTATGTTCAGCAAATGATTACGGACATTTCCGCGATGCTTGATGAACACCAGATCAAATTCAGAATATTCGGGCGTTCCAAGCATCTGTACAGTATCTACAAGAAGATGACGACAAAGAATAAGCGGTTTGATGAGATCCTTGATCTGCTGGCTATTCGTATTGTGACTGAAACTGAATTGAACTGCTATGAAATCCTGGGCTATATTCATTGGAAATACCGGCCGATTCCAGGACGTCTCAAAGATTATATCGCAATGCCTAAAATGAACATGTATCAGTCATTGCATACAACCATTGTCGGGGATGGCGGCAATATTTTCGAGTGTCAAATCCGGACAGAAGAAATGGACAGCATTGCTGAACGGGGAGTTGCCGCGCATTGGCGTTATAAAGAAGGATCGCACTACAGTGCGAAAGAAGAACAGCGGGCCATTGAGGAAAAACTATCATGGTTCAGAGACTTCTCGACATTAACCGAAGAGAATGACGAGAATGCCCAGCAGTATATGGATGTACTTCGCCGTGATATCTTTGAAGCAAATGTCTATGTCATGACACCTTTAGGCCGTGTGATTGATTTACCCAGCGGAGCAACACCGATTGATTTTGCGTATCGCATTCATACCGATGTAGGGCATTCAACGGTGGGTTCGATTGTCAATGGAACGCTTGTTCCGTTGAATACACCTTTGAAAACGGGAGATGTCGTCCAGATCAAAACCTCCAAGCAATCGACTGGACCAAGTGAAGACTGGCTGAAGTTTGTCAAGACAGCGCATGCGCGCAATAAGATTAAGTCCTATTTCCTGAAGAAGCAGCAGGAAAACCGAGCTGAATACATCAGCAAGGGTGAGATGCTCTTCAAGGAAGAATGTAAGCGACGCGGATTGGATGAGAAAGAATATATGTCTTCAAAGAAGCTGGATCCCATCTATACGGCATTCAGCCTGAACAGCTACGATGACATGATGTTCGCAATTGCTGCGAAGTCGTTATCCATGAATGCGATTATGGATAAACTGGTGGATAAGAATCATTCCATTCTCGAGAATCTGAACCGTATTTTCACGAAGCAGGAGACGAAGCAGAAAACGAAAAGCAAGTCTGGCATTCGGGTTGCAGGTGTTTCAACAATGAAAATCTCTTTGGCGGGCTGCTGTACTCCTGTCAAAGGCGACCCGATTGTCGGCTATATTACCAAGGGTCAAGGAGTCAAAGTCCATCGGCAGGATTGTCCGAACATTGCTCATGAAAAGAGCCGGTTAATTGAAGTTGAGTGGGATGATCAACCTGAGAAAACCAAGTACTCAGCTTCCCTGAAACTGTACTCCAATGATCGTAATTTCTTATTGACCGATTTTGTGACGGTTCTTTCCCAGCTGAAGTCTTCCTTGATTTATGTGAATTCTGAAGTTCAGGAGGATCGTATTCATGTGATTACGATGATGCGGATTGATGTGGATGATGCTGAACATCTGCGGGTGATTATCGCAAATCTCAAAAAGGTTGACAGTGTCATCAGTGTTGAGAGGACAATTCAGTAGGAGGTCTTGTGGTTAGCGTTTTATTCAATCAGATTTTAATTATGTTCGCCCTTATCCTAATCGGTTATCTGCTGGTTCGGAAGGGGTTGTTGAATCGGCAATCGACCAAGGATTTTCCCACTCTTCTCGTCTATGGCGCAATGCCCTGTGTCATCCTAAATGCCTACAATCTGGAGTTCAGTGCACAACGCTTTGCTTTCTTAGGGTTGGCATTCCTCCTAGCTGCGCTTGTTCATCTTGTCTCCTTTGTCATTGCTCGTCTTTTTTTCAAGCATGAAGATGGCATCATGGAGTTTTCAGCGGCTTTCTCTAACGCTGGATTCATCGGCATACCGCTTGTTCAAGCGGCATTAGGCGAAGAGGCTGTCTTCTATGTTTCCTCGTTTGTGGCGTTTCTGATGATCATGCAATTTACCTATGGTGCCTATATCATCACAAAGTCCACCAAAGTGATCGCCTTGCGGAATATGCTGAAGATGCCTGTTCTGATTTCTACGTTTATCGGAATCCTGCTTTTTGTGTCGCAGATTCGCTACCCCGCATTTCTTGGCCGGACAATCTCAATCATTGCTGCATTGAATACACCATTAGCGATGATTAATATCGGGATTTATTTATCAGAGATTTCATTGATAAGTCTCTTTATGAAGGGGCTTGTCTATCGGGCTTCATTGGTCAGATTGGTGATTATTCCCTTGGCTTTGGTGCTTGTCTTCAAACCTATTCCTGAATCATTGAATCTGCTGAAGATGACCATGCTGATCGCTGCCAGCGCCCCTTCGCCTGCGAATGTCACCATTATCGCGGAAACGTATCAACGTGATGTGGATGATGCAGTCCGTACCGTAAGTCTCTCGACATTGCTCTCAATCATTACTCTTCCGTTGATTGTCGCGCTTGCTCAGATGTTTTGGTAAGTCTGTTAAGGTTTGATTGATTTGCGAGGGCGATACGATCAAAGGCAGCAACCATGGTATAATGGTGAAAAAGGAGATGCAGGTGTGATAAAACTCGTAGCCAGTGATTTAGACGGAACATTATTCAATTCAAAGGGTCAGATCAGTGATTATGGAATCCAGTTTGTCGTTGCGACAGGACGGTCGTATTCAGGCGCACAAACAGTTGTTGATCGTTTGGGTCTGCTTCAGGAAGGCTATGGTCTAATCTGTTTGAACGGGTTGCGGACCTATCATTTTCCTTCACTTGACTATTCTCAGCGTCATTTGCTGACCTATGAAAATTGCCTTGAATTGGAGGCACTGGGGAAACATTTCTATCTGGGGATTCTCTATTGTTTTGACGATATGATTTATTTTGAAATGAATCCGCGTGACTATCAAGACTATACAATTGCGCTGGATCGTCATAATCTGCGGTTTTTCAAAGAAAACATGGCTACACAGGATATCGCTGACCTTCGTGAAATCAAGTCCCGTTTTGAACAGGGAGATCCGATTTTGAAGGTCGTCTATGTTCAGTCGCCGGCATTTATGGACTTAATTCTGGAGCGGGTAAGACAGGCGATTAATCCGTTGTTTAATCTGTCGTTAGTCGGCAGCGGTTGGGCAGAGGTGGTTTTTAAAGATATTAACAAAGGAATTGCCTTGCGGGAGTATGGTGAATCCTTAGGAATTGCAGCAGATGAGATAATGGCGTTCGGCGATGCCGAAAATGATCTGGAAATGCTCAGCAGCATTCCGAACGGAATCGTTATGGCTAATGGAATGGACAGTGTCAAGGCTATCGCTTCAGCTCAGGCCAAGTCCAATGATGACGATGGTGTTGCCCGTTATTTGGTTGACTATCTGGGTATTGATGACAGCATGGACTGATTCCGTAATTCTCTTGTTTTTGGCTTGTTTGCAGGCTTTAGGTGTGGTATATTAATGGCATAGTTCAATGATCAAGAAGGATCTGATGGAAAGCAAACAGAGAAAGAGCGGTTGGTGCAAGCTCTTTGTGATCATCAGTGAAGACACTTGGGAGATAAAGTGGTGAATTCAGTAGTCACTTTCGTCGGAGGCGTTAACTCTTTGAGAGCACAGCAAAGCTGTGAAGTAAGGTGGCATAGCGTTCAAGCGTCCTTCGTGGGCGTTTTTTTATGGTTATGGAGGTAAGAAAGATGAGTTATCAAGGACCAAAAGGAACACAGGATTTATTCGGATCAGAAATTCTGAAGTGGGAGCAGATTGAAGCAATTGCCCGTCATAATTGCAAAGTGAATCACGTAAGTGAGATACGGACACCTGTATTTGAACATACGGAAGTATTCAAGCGTGAGAATGATAGTTCGGATGTGGTGAATAAGGAAATGTATACCTTCAAGGATTTCGGAAATCGTTCGATTACGCTGCGTCCGGAGGGAACAGCGGGGGTCATTCGCAGTTTTGTCCAGAATAAACTTTATGCTAATCCTGACCTGCCGATCAAGCTGTTCTATATTGGACCGAATTTCCGCTATGAGAATCCTCAGAAGGGAAGAACCCGAATTCATCATCAATTCGGGGTAGAGTTTTTAGGGATGAAGGAACCGCTCATTGATGTCGAGGTTATGGCCTTAGGGTTAAAGACGTTATCGGATATCGGCTTAACGTCCTTTAAACTGCATATCAATTCATTGGGTGATGAGTCATCACGTCTGCGTTATCGCACTGCACTGAAGGAGCATTTTGCACCTGTTCTGGATGAGCTGTGTGAGGACTGCCATCGCCGTTATGAGCGCAATCCTTTGCGTATTTTGGATTGCAAGATCGATAAGGATCATCCTGCCGTTCTTAGTGCGCCTTCAGTGCTTGATTATCTCAGCGATGAAGCCGGTGACTATTTCAAGGGTGTTCAGCAGGGACTGGATGGTTTAGGGATTGATTATGTGGTGGATCCTCGGATTGTGAGAGGACTGGATTATTACACACATACAGTTTTTGAAGTTATTTCTACCCATCCGGAAATGGGCGCACAATCCACCTTGTTTGCTGGAGGACGCTATGATCAGTTGGTGCATTATTTCGGTGGACCAGAAATGAGTGCCATGGGCTTCGGGATGGGAATTGAGCGGCTATTGGTTGCATGTGAAGCAGAAGGGGTTCAGTTCAATCTTGATTCATCCATTGATGTTTACGGGATGCCTTTGAGTCCGCGTGCTGAAATTCTCTTGATGAACCTGAATCAGCAGCTGCGTGAACTGGGCTTTGTCGTTGATATGGACTATGGTCATCGTTCGATGAAGGCGCAGTTCAAGAGTGCTGATCGTTATGAAGCGAAGCTGCTGTTTATTGTCGGTGATGATGAAATTGAAGCGGGCTGTATCACTGTTAAGAACACGGAGACAAAGGTCCAGCATAAGGTGGCTATCAGTGAGATTGTAACATGGTGCCAAATAGAATTAGGAGAGCATTAAGATGATGAGAACGATTGAAAACGGTGCATTGACCCGTGAGCATTGCAAAGAACAGGTAACGTTGGTCGGCTGGGTCGCGAAGCGCCGCAATTTTGGATCAATTGTCTTTATTGATTTGCGTGATCGGAGCGGAATTGTCCAATTGGTCATTAATCAAGAAGAATTGCCAGAGGTTTCTCAGGTTAGAAATGAGTATGTCCTGCAAGTTTGCGGGCAGGTAGATCTGCGGAAGGATCCTAATCCAAAACTGAAGACGGGCGAAGTTGAAGTCATTGTCCATGAACTTGTGATTGTGAATTCCGCCAAAACACCTCCTATTATTGTTGCGGATGAAACAGATGCGTTGGAAGATACCCGGTTGAAATATCGCTATCTTGACCTGAGGCGTCCAGTGATGCAGCAGAAATTAATGATGCGTTCTAAAATGGTGAAGGCCATGCGGGAAGCATTGGATGAACTTGACTTTACGGAAGTAGAAACACCGATGCTGACCCGTTCATCCCCAGAGGGTGCACGGGAGTATTTGGTGCCTTCCCGGGTTCATGATGGCCAGTTCTATGCTTTGGCGCAATCTCCGCAGATTTTCAAGCAGTTATTGATGGTTGCCGGCATGGAGCGTTATTATCAAGTGGCCCGCTGTTTCAGAGATGAAGATCTTCGGGCTGACCGCCAGCTTGATTTTACGCAATTTGACTTTGAAGTCTCCTTTTTAAGCGAAGACGAGATACTTGCGATCGGGGAGCATGTGGTTGAGAAAGTCATGGGCGCTGTGGGACTCGATGTTGAACTTCCCCTGGAGCGGATTACTTACGCCGATGCCATGGCACGCTTCGGCTCCGATAAGCCCGACCTC
>CALNCD010000144.1 GCA_937874965.1 uncultured Erysipelotrichaceae bacterium
TTTGAAGTTTTCGCTGTTTTTTTTGCCATGTTCCCATTATACCACTGTTTTGCAGCAAAAGAAAAAGGGTATTTCAATTTTGAAAAGTTTCATCAATTACGATTTTTACCCTTTTCTTTCAATCGAACACCTGCCGGTTTCGCAGCCATGGCTAACGCCTGGACCCTCAATCCTTTCTCTTTTTCAGAGAAGCAAAAACCGCGTTCCTAATCCAATAATAAGCAACGAAGCGTGTGCCCTACCAGACGATGCCCAGTATCCGGCAGAGATGGCGGTGTACCAGGATGCAAAGGATTCTTTGGTTCAACTGGTGGAATCAGCAGTTCTTCACATGTAGTGGTTATCGCAAGTCCATCCACTGCTTTCACATAGCGTTCACATCCACCCACACGTGTAAGGGACTCTCTTATCATGTCAAAATTCAGTGTTATTTCCATTATCTGCAGCAGCACTCGTAATGGGTTTCTGTTTCTACATAATTCCGTTATTAATTTCACGAATACATCTATAAGGTGTATAATTGATTTATATTAACTGGGAGGTTAAGCTATGAATCAGTTGTATGAGCCTTTGTTTGAGCCCATTAGAATCGGAACTCAAACAGTAAAGAATCGTTTTATCATGTGCGCTATGGAAGGGACCAATCTTATTGAAGGAACAGTTGATTACGAATTCAATCCGCACTGTCTGGAGTTTTACCGGCAACGAGCCATCGATGGTGTGGGTCTTCTCATTCCTGGAATGGTTGCTGTCAAAACGTTTGATGGAAGCAAATGGCTTTATGAGTGTGAATCAATTTTCATGGGTCCAGTCAAAGAGCTTGTCGACGAAATGCACCAATATGGTTCCAAACTATTTCTTCAGGTCGGATCCTGGCAAGGACGCACCATTCCCACTGTTCCCATGCTTGAGAAGGCCTATAAAGATGAGTCTTTCAAAGAAACCATGAAATCTCACGGCGTTGATGTGGATAAAATATTCGAAGGACCCAGCGCAGGGATTCCTAGTGCGTGGGATCCAAGCATTAAAACCTATGAAATGCCGGTCTCAGAAATTGAGGAAACCGTTGCTGGGTTTGCGAAAACTGCTTTGCTTTGCCAGCGGGCCGGAATTGACGGTATTGAAATTCATGCTGTCCATGAGGGTTACCTTTTTGACCAATTTGCCATCGCCTCCATTAACCATCGTAACGATGCCTACGGGGGATCTCTTGAAAACCGTCTGCGTTTTATTACCGATATCATACGGGCTATAAAAGCTGCTTGCGGTCCTGATTTCTGTGTCAGTGTACGTTTCAGCATTGAAAGCAAGATGCGTGGTTTTAACATGGGAGGTATTCCCGGTGAAGATTTTCAAGAATTTGGCCGTGACAAAAAAGAAAGCATCAAAGTTGCTCAATATCTGGAAGAAGCAGGGGCTGATTTACTCAATGCGGATAATGGCTCGTATGATTCCTGGTTCTGGGCTCATCCCCCTGTCTACATGCCCCTCGCCTGCAATCTTGCTGATGTTGCTTTAATCAAACCCTACGTTTCGATTCCTGTAGCATGCGCTGGACGAATGGAAGACCCTGCAATTGCATTGAACGCAATTACATCGAAGCAAATTGATATGATTGGCGTAGCCCGCCAATTCCTTTGCGATAATCGCTACCTTACCAAAATACGTCAATCTGCTCTGGATGACATTCGTCCATGCATTGCATGTCATAACGGTTGCTTCGGCGTTTATCGCTACAAAGATTTACCAGCAGAAATGCCTGAAATCTCATTTGGTCACTGTGCTTTGAATCCCGAAACATTTCAAGAGGAAAAGTACCGAATTAAAACTGCTGAACAGATAAAACACATTACCATTATCGGCGGAGGAATTGGCGGAATGGAAGCAGCTCGTGTCAGTGCTCTTCGGGGTCATCATGTTGATTTATATGAGCAGAGCGATGAGCTCGGCGGTGTCTTCATTGCTGCTGCAGCTCCATCCTATAAGGAAAAGGATAAGCTTTTGCTTGAATGGTATAAGCATCAGTTATCTCAACTCCCCATCACCGTTCATTTAAACACCAAGGTTTCTCCTCAAATGCTTTCGACCTTAACGACTGATGAAATCATTATCGCAACTGGTGCATCCCCGCGACGCTTAGCACTCCCTGGCATTGACTCGCTCCACGTCATGGAAGCCATCGAATACCTGCGGGGCATAAAACAAACGGGTGAGCGCGTCGTCATTATCGGAGGAGGATTAACAGGCTGTGAAATTGCCTATGACTTAGCCCTCAAAGGTAAGAAACCCATCATCATTGAGATGCAAGACGATATTCTGAAAGTTAAAAACCTCAGTGCAGCAAACTCCAATATGCTCCGTGAGTTAATACGCTTCCATCAAATCCCTGTCTATACATCAGCCGCCCTCAGTGCTATCTCCGATACAGGAATAGAGATGGTTATCAATCAGCAAACTCAGCACATCGAGGCTGACTCCGTTATCTTATCTACTGGATATATCAGTGATCGAACCTTTGGAGAATCTCTTCAGGATAATCAGCATATTATCGGAGATGCCAGTAAGGTCGGCAACTTGCTCCATGTCATCTGGCAAGCGTATGATGTTGCCCAACAGCTCTAAGTCGGCGGTATCGTCGTGATTTCAAAAAAGGGAGTAACTCAGTTTAATTGAGTTACTCCCTTTCGTTGCTTCATTCTTGATTCAGATTAATCTGCTTGCCGCATCATTTCTTCTGGCAAAGCACCGAATTCTTCAGGTTCACGATTACGATCTTCACGCGCTTCCTTGAGTTCAGCTGCAAGTTCATTAATCGCATCCGTGGATTCGCGATGAACTGCAAGTCCTGTTCCTGCTGGAATCAACTTACCGATAATAACATTTTCCTTCAGACCACGGAGCGGGTCAATTTTACCCTTAATTGCAGCATCGGTTAACACCTTCGTAGTTTCCTGGAAGGAAGCCGCTGACAGGAAGGAATCTGTTTCGACAGATGCTTTGGAAATACCCAACAACGTTGGTGAGAACCGCGCAGGTGTCTTCCCTTCAATAAGAGCCGATTCATTGATGTCCGTAATCCGCGGAATACTAATCTGCATACCAGCGCTCAATGGCGTCTCCGCTCCGTCGATAACGATAACCTTACGCATCATCTGACGAACCATAACCTCAATATGCTTATCGGATATCTCAATCCCTTGGGATTGGTATACCTTCTTGACTTCCTTGAGAATATACTTCTGAACAGCCAGCATACCCGCAACTTCCATCAATTCTTTCGGATCAACCGATCCTTCAGTCAACTTATCACCAGCCTCGATTTCTTCACCAACCTTGATGAAGTTACGAACACCTTGATTCGGAAGCAGCTTGTGTTCGATGCTTTCCTTTTCATTGGTGACAACGACAATCAAACCGCTATGATCATCCGAATCCCGGATATCAGTAATCTGACCAGTTATCTTAGCAATTATCGAAGCTGCTTTCGGACGGCGGGCTTCAAACAATTCTTCAACACGAGGTAACCCCTGTGTAATATCCTGTCCACCAGAGCCGGCAACACCGCCGGTATGGAAGGTTCTCATGGTCAACTGTGTCCCTGGTTCACCGATGGACTGAGCAGCCATGATTCCAATCGATTCACCCTCTTCAACAACGGAACCTGTTGCCATGTTACGTCCATAGCACTTACGGCAGATTCCGAATTTCGAGTTACAGGTAAAGACATTCCGGATATAGACTTTCTTAACACCGGCATCGACAATACTGCGAGCGATGACTTCATCAATGTAGTGATCAACTTCTACAAGAACTTCCTTCGTCTTCGGATGTGTCACAGTTTCGGCACTGAAACGCCCCACCAAACGATCATAGAGAGATTCAATGACCTGAGAAGCTTTGCGATCAATGATTTCCTCAACAAGATACCCGTTTTCAGTTCCGCAATCCTCTTCCTCGATAATGACATCTTGGGCAACATCCACCAAACGGCGGGTCAGATACCCTGATTCTGCCGTCTTCAAGGCTGTATCCGTCAACCCTTTACGAACCCCGTGAGTCGAGATAAAGAACTCAGACACATTCAGGCCTTCGCGGAAAGACGAATAGATCGGAACTTCGATAATTGACGACTGGTAACCCTTTTTTGACTTCGATTGGGTCGGCTTAGCCATCAATCCACGGATACCCGCCAGCTGGGTAAAGTTAGAGACATTACCACGGGCACCGGAAGTTGCCATCATATTAATTGGATTCTTACGCGGCAAGTCACGCATCAATTCAGAGCCGATTTCATTTTTGATGCCATCCCACAACTGCGTCAGTTTCCCTTCCCATTCCTGGGCGGTCAAAAGACCCCGACGGTACATTCTCATCAGTTCTTCTGCTTTTTCCTTACCGAACTCAACATATTTATCCTTGTTTTCCGCAACTTTGACATCACTCATCGCAACAGTAACACCGGAAATTGTTGAATATTTGAACCCGAGATTCTTGATATCGTCCATCAATGCAGATGTATCATCAACACTGTAACGATCAAAGATCTCTTTGATAATCAATCCAAGATCATTCTTCTTGAAATCGCCGTTCAACGGCATTTTCTCGATCTCAGCCTTAACATCAGAACCAACAGGCAAGAAGAACTTCGCAGGAGTTGCACGGAAGTTTTCTTTCGTGACTTCATTGATGTACGGGAAATCCTTCGGGAAGATCTCATTGAAAATAAGTTTACCAGGAGTTGTTACCAAGTACATCCCCTGTTCTTCCTGAGTAAAGCACGTCTTATCCAACGCACTGACACGCACCGCAATACGCGTATGCAAGTGAATTTCCTTGGCCTCATTCGCAAGCAAGGCTTCATTAGCACTCAGATAGATATGCCCTTCATTATCGCCATAACGACGGATAATTTCTGCAGCCTCCAGATTACCGAGTTTTTCAGTCTGCTCTGCTTTTGCATAGAACTCTTCCGGTCTTTCTTCCATATTCAAATAGAAATTACCAAGAACCATATCCTGAGAAGGCATAGCAATCGGTTTTCCATCCTTTGGTCCCAGAATATTATGGGAACCTAACATCAGAACCTCTGCTTCCGCCTGGGCTTTTTCACTCAGCGGCAAATGCACAGCCATCTGATCCCCATCAAAGTCTGCATTGAATGCCGGCGTAACCAACGGGTGAAGACGGATTGCACGACCTTCAACTAACCGTGGCATAAAGGCTTGAATACCTAAACGGTGCAAGGTCGGTGCACGGTTCAAGAGAACCGGATGATCATGAATGACATCTTCAACAACGTCCCAGACCCGTGGATCCTGGCGTTCAATCAATTTTTCAGCACTCTTGGCATTGTTGGAAATACCCCGTGTCTTCATTTCATTGACAATAAACGGCTTAAACAGCTGAATAGCCATCTCATTCGGGATTCCGCACTCATACATTTTCAAGGTAGGACCAACCGCAATAACCGAACGGCCAGAGAAATCAACGCGCTTCCCAAGCAAGTTCTGTCTGAAACGTCCTTGCTTACCTTTCAGGTTATGAGAAAGAGACTTCAGAGTCCGTCCCCCGCTTCCGGTCACTGGCTTGCTGCGACGGCCATTATCAATCAAGGCATCAACTGCTTCCTGCAACATACGCTTTTCATTCTGTACGATGATTGCCGGTGTTCCCAGTTCAAGCAGTTTTTTCAAACGGTTGTTACGGGTAATAACACGACGGTAAAGATCATTCAGATCACTAGCCGCAAAACGACCTCCATCCAGCTGCAGCATTGGCCGCAAATCAGGCGGGATGACCGGCAATACCGTCAAGACCATCCATTCCGGCTCATTATCTGAATTGATAAAAGCTTCAACAGTTTCCAAACGACGAATCAGTTTTTTACGCTTATCGCCCTGTGCATTCTCCAATTCAGTCTGAATCAGTGCATGCTCTTTTTCAAGATCGATCTGGCTTAGCAAAACACGGACGGCTTCGGCACCGGACTTTGCTTCAAATGAACCGAACGGGTACTTTTGAGAATAGTCACGATATTCACGCTCGGATAGAATCTGCTTGTACTGAAGATCAGTATCACGAGGGTTAGTGACCACCCAGCTTACGAAGTAAACAACTTCTTCCAGCGCTTTCGGCGAAATATTCAACAGTAAACTCATCCGTGAAGGAATTCCACGCAAATACCAGATATGAGCAACCGGAGCAGCCAGCTCAATGTGTCCCATCCGCTCACGACGGACAGAAGACTTTGTGACTTCAACACCGCAACGATCACAGATGACCCCTTTGTATCTTACTTTCTTATACTTACCGCAATAACATTCCCAGTCCTTTGTCGGTCCGAAAATACGTTCACAAAACAATCCATCACGTTCAGGTTTCTGAGAACGGTAATTGATGGTCTCAGGCTTTTTCACTTCCCCATGAGACCACTCCATAATCCGTTCAGGAGAAGCTAATCCGATTTGAATCGAGGCAAAATTGTTAATACTCATTGACTCTAGCCTCCTTATTGTTCATCGTCAAAACCAACCACAGCTGGTTCGGCGAGATTTTCACTGTCTTCGTCATCAATACTCAGCAAGTCCTGACGGAAGCTGTCATCAGCATTGATCTCAAGATCTGCTAATTCCTTAACTTCTTCCCCTTCAGCCTTCTTCATATCAATTTCAACATCATTCTCATCCAAGAGCTTGAAATCAAGTCCCAATGCCTGCAGTTCATGCGTTAAGACCCGGAAGGATTCAGGAATACCCGGCTTCGGAATATCCTTTCCATTCTGAATCGCAGCATACGTCTTGGTTCGTCCGACAACATCATCACTCTTAATGGTCATGATTTCCTGCAAGGTATTCGCTGCACCATACGCATACAGCGCCCAAACTTCCATTTCCCCGAAACGCTGACCGCCATTCTGGGCTTTACCGCCCAATGGCTGCTGCGTAACCAGAGAATAAGGACCTGTTGCACGAGCATGCAGCTTATCATCAACCATGTGTGCCAGTTTGATCATGTACATAACACCCACAGAGATCCGCTCATCAAAAGCTTCACCGGTACGCCCGTCATACAAGACAGTCTTTCCGTCTTCGCTGACACCCGCTTCCTTGAGAATGGAAGCCAGCTCATCGTTATTGATACCATCGAAAACACTCGTGGCAAACTTCACTCCCAGTTTTTTCGCTGCATACCCAAGATGGAATTCAAGAACCTGACCGAAATTCATACGAGAAGGAACACCCTGAGGATTCAACATGATGTCGACCGGCGTACCATCAGGTAGATACGGCATGTCTTCAGCAGGCATGATACGAGAGATGACACCCTTGTTACCATGGCGCCCTGCCATCTTATCACCTTCAGAAATCTTACGTTTCTGAACGATGTAAACCTTGACGACTTCCTTGACACCCGGTGCTAAATCATGACCTTCTTCACGCTTGAAGATCCGCACTGACTGCACAATACCGCTACCGCCATGAGGCACCTTCAAGGAATTATCACGAACTTCTCTTGATTTCTCACCGAAGATAGCCAAGAGCAGCTTTTCTTCCGGTGAGATTTCACTTTGCCCCTTAGGGGTAACTTTCCCGACCAGGATGTCGCCCTCTTTGACTTCTGCTCCGACCATAACGATACCGCGCGCATCCAGATGACGGCAAGCATTCTCACTGACATTCGGAATATCACGGGTGATTTCTTCTGGTCCGAGCTTGGTTTCACGGACTTCAAGATCATACTGTTCAATATGGATAGACGTATACACATCATCCTTAACAAGACGCTCGCTCATAATGACGGCATCTTCGTAGTTATACCCATTCCAGGTGGTGAAGGCAACAACAACATTCTGACCCAACGCCAACTCACCATTCTGCATTGAAGGCCCGTCAGCGATAATATCGCCACGTTCCACACGCTCACCCAAATCAACGATCGGATGCTGGTTCAAACTGGTTCCGTTGTTCGAACGCTTGAACTTAATCAAGTCATGGGTATAATCTGCACCGCCATCGTTGATAATGATCTTATTCGCATCCACGTAAGTAACAATTCCCTTAACCGCGGACTTCATTGCACTTCCAGAATCTTTCGCAACCCGATGTTCAATCCCGGTTCCGACATATGGCGACTGAGGATTCAATAAAGGAATTGCCTGACGCTGCATGTTTGCACCCATCAAGGCACGGGAAGCATCATCATTTTCCAAAAACGGAATACATGCGGTTGCCACTGAGACGATCTGCTTCGGGCTGACGTCAGCCAGTTCAACCGTATCCTTAGGTGCCAGAATATTTTCACCCTTATAACGAACGACAACCTGATCATGAACAATTTGATGATCAATGACCTCATTGGCCTGTGCAATGACATAGTCCAATTCATCATCCGCTGAGAGATAGACAACATTTTCCGTCACTGTCCCATCACTCTTTACAATCCGATACGGTGTCTGGATGAATCCATATTCATTGACCTTCGCATAGGAAGTCAAGTTGGAAATCAACCCGATATTCGGACCTTCCGGTGTTTCAATCGGACAAATACGTCCATAGTGAGTGGAATGAACATCACGTACTTCATACGATGCACGATCACGCGTAATCCCGCCAGGCCCTAAAGCAGAGATACGACGCTTATTGGTCAACTCTGCCAACGGATTGGTCTGATCCATAAACTGTGACAACTGTGAAGACGAGAAGAATTCCTTAATAGCTGCCGTCAATGGCCGAATATTAGTCAATGTCTTCGGGGTCAAAGCCGAATAATCCGTAATGGACATTCTCTCTTTAACCACACGCTCCATACGGGATAACCCTATCCTGAACTGATTCTGAATCAGCTCACCGATTGTCCGAACCCGACGATTCCCCAATTGATCAATATCATCCACTTCACCTAATCCATCCATCAGATTCAGGATATAGGAATAATTCGCGATGATATCAGAAACAGTTATCGTTTTCTTCTCACTCAATGGATCAATGCCAAGAATCTTCACGATATGATTATCATGCTCATCCGGATAAACAAAGAGTTCCTGAACAGCCGCACCGATCAACCACATCGTCAACGGTTCTTTCGCCACCAGAGCTACTAATTTATCTTCTTGAGCCGCAGTAATCTTATTGTTTAACGAAGTATCCGGAATATAACGATCAACATAGATATCATTGGCATTCTTATAGACATCTTCCTGCTGAGCATCAACCAGCCGTCCCAATGAATACAGACGATGTCCATAGTTCAGGACAGAACGAATATTTTCAGGTGTCAGCTGAACCGGCTTAGCTGCAATGCTGGCGTAGATTGACACTTCGCCGACACCGCCGCTCAATAATGCGATTTCCTTATCCGTCAAGACGGTTCCCTGATCAATCGAATAATCATCAGTCACCACATCTTTAGCTAGAACACGTCCGACAAGCACGGTATCATCCACAGAAACACTCACAACATCAGGATGGGAGAACACATGAGCCAAGGGTGCAACCTGCATATAACCGCCCTTTTTAAGGACAGCCCGCAAATCCTGCATATCCTGTCGGCGCGAGATGAGCGTTCCCTTCGTAAAGACAACATTCCCATTGACATCCAGGACATCCTGAGCCAATCGAGTATCTTTTACACGGTTAGCTGCTTCAAGCTTCTTATGAAGCTTATAGCGGCCTGCTTTGGTTAAATCATAACGACGATAATCCAGGAATTTAGCATTCATCAATGAAATAGCCCCATCCAATGTCGGAATTTCATCTGAACGCTGATTTTCATAAATCGCCCGCAAAGCTTCCTCTGTGGTCTTTGTCTTATCCGCAACCAATGTATTGACCACTTCATCGTAATTGCCGAACAAACCGGTATACAAGAGCGTATACATGCTCAGGAATTCACGGTTTTCACTTTCAGTTTCATAGAGACCTTCATAAACAGGAAGATTCAACGACGCCATAAACGTCTTGAATGACGAATCATTCAAGGCATCTTCACCATTTTCAAGGTTCAAACTCATCCCGAAAGCTTTAAACAGGACACTTGAAAGCATCGCACGCTTCCGGTCGACCTTCATGTTGAAAACACGGCCCAACGCACTCTTCTTGGCATCGCTCATAAATTCCAGCCAAGTCCCGCGGCTAGGAATCAACTCGGACTCATAAAGATCTTTACCTGTACGATCGTCTGTAGGCATCGAGAAATAAGCCCCAGGTGAACGGACGATCTGCGAGACGATAACCCGCTCAGCACCATTGATAATAAAAGTACCCGTATCCGTCATCAATGGGAAATCACCCAAGAAAACCTCTTCAGTCTTCTGAATAACCTCACCGGTTGAACGATCGGTAATGTTCAATTCCATGGTTGCCTTGATCGGAGCAGCATAGTTGACCTCACGGATCTTACACTCGCTGGCACTGAACTTCGGCGTCCCGAATTCATATTTCAAAAAGTTTAATTTAATCGATTCACTATGGTTCTGGATAGGATAGATTTCCTCAAATACCTCTTTTATTCCCTCATTCTTAAACCAATCAAAGGCATTTGTTTGAATTTCGACCAGATTAGGCAAATCCAATGAACCACTCACTTTCGAGTAATCCCTGCGCTTTGCTTTATGACCGAATTCGACGACATTGTATGTCTGTTTATTTTCCATTCACTTCATCCTTTCCGCTAGGCTTAAACGCCAAAAAGGACACAACAATCCTTTTCGACAGATACTATTATGCAATTTACTATATTATCAGTTCTGTCATCAAATGTCAACGTTTTGCTGAATATAGGATATAGAAACCTTTTGATTTCTCTAAAATTGCACAATTCCCGAATAATTCCACGCATTTTTTCTGAGCACTTAAAGCACCGTGTGACTTTCGCATGACAAAGATAAACTGGCCTCCGGGCTTCAATGTCTCGTACACCTGATCGAAAAGCTGATACAAAATAGCCTTCCCGACCCGAACAGGAGGATTCGCAACCACCCAATCCATGCATGTATTATCCAACCGCGTCCCATCCCGCTTCTCAAAACGGACCTGTACCCGATTCTGACCTGCATTCTTCACGGCACACTCTAAAGCCCGCGAATTCACATCGATTCCCATGACCTCTGTCTTTGGAAAAAGCGTCTTCACACAGATTGCTATGACGCCGATACCGCAGCCCAGATCCAATATGGAACCCTGGAGTTCCTGCTGGGAAACAACCTTCAGCAGAATTTCAGTGCCCTGATCAATATGATTCTTCGAAAAGACACCATCATCACTGACAAAGCGGTAATCAACGTTCAAAAACCGGAAAGAGATATCCTTCCGGTTATGGGGTAGATTCTGATTGTCTGTAAAATAATGACTCAAAGATCTTCCTCCCTTAATGCATTGCAATTGAGGGGTCAATTACTTGATTTCGACAACTGCGCCAGCTTCAACAAGCTTAGCCTTGATTTCTTCAGCTTCTTCAGGCTTGACGTTTTCCTTGATTGTTGCAGGAAGTTCCTTCAACAAGCCATTGACTTCCATCATGCCCAAGCCAGTGATGTCCTTCAAGACCTTGATTACACCGACCTTAGATCCACCGATTTCCTTAATGAAGACGGAAACTTCTGTTGGAGCGGATGCTTCAACTGGTGCTGCTGCAGCTGCAGCAACTGGAGCGGCTGCACTTACACCGAATTCTTCTTCGATTGCTTTTACCAAATCATTCAATTCAAGAATGCTCATCTCTTTAAGAGATGCAATGATATCTTCGTTATTCAACTTTGCCATTTTAGTGTCCTCCTATTAATTTTCTTCTGACTGACCAGCAACTTGGGAAACCGCATATGCGAAATTGCGAATCGGTGATTGTAACATCCCAACCAGCATTGATAGCATACCTTCGCGATTTGGTAGTTTTGATAGTGTTTCGATGGTTTCAGGACCAACAACCTTGCCTTCAACAACGCCACCCTTTAAAGTAAGCGCCTTATGCTTCTTCGCGAATTCAGCGAGCACACGGCTTGGCGCAACAGTATCAGTACTGAATGCAATAGCATTCGGGCCTGTCAACTGTTCAACCAGATCACCTAACCCAGCTTCTTCAGCAGCACGTTGAGCCAATTTGTTTTTGTAGACCTTGAATTCGATGCCTTCAGCACGAAGATTACGACGTAATTCCGTAATTTCCGCAACACTCAAGCCACGATATTCAACCACTACACTAGAACTAGCATCAGCCAATTTGTCTTTGATTTCAACAACTTTGGACTGCTTCTGTTCCAAAACGGATTGATTCATTTCTTCACCTCCATATTTTGCAGACAATATACACAAAATAAAAACCCATACATGCAAAGACATACGAGTTAAAGAGTTTATCTATAACACCTCGGTAACATGATTAAGCATTTGCCGTTACTGTCTTTGGTATATTGCTTACATATAATAGCACAAGAACATCATTTGTCAACTGCAATCCAGTTATTTTAAAGTCCCGGTTCAGAAAAAAATCACAGGCATTCTGCCGAATGACGCTTAGCGATGAAACTGGCGTGCTCCACCCGTGATAATCGAACCTTGCTCTTTTCAACCTTGGAGCCAATGACAATCCATAGACCGCACCCTTTGGACGAACAGCAAACACCACACAACTAGTATTGCCACGTATATTGTCTCTGTTATCCACCCGCCACACGATTTAAGGATCAGTGCGATAACACCGACAATCGCATTATTTAATCAACAGATTCTTCCACACTATAAATTGACGCAGCTCTGTTTTCCAGAAACACCAGCCTGCTTCATTAAAAAATGATACAATGAGCCTAAAGGAGAATTGAAATACCCATGAATCAACACCGTTATGACTTCGCACAAACCCTCATCCGATCTGCAGCCACATTTGTCCTTTCCCACTGCGATGATGCTCTGACAATCGCGTATAAAAACAACAATCCCTCCGATATTGTCACCAATATCGATACAGCTACAGAAACCTATCTGATTGATGCCATTCACACCGCTTTCCCCGACGATACTTTTTTGACTGAAGAAAAGACGACAGCGAACATCGTCAGTCAAGACCTATGGATTATTGATCCGATTGACGGAACCATGAATTTTGCCCATATGGGAGTCGACTACGCTATTTCCTTAGCCTTCTATCAAAACGGCATTCCGGTTTTCGGCTTGGTGTATGACATTACCCGGGATGAACTCTTCCACGGGTACGCAGGAAAAACAGCCTATCTAAACCAAACCCCGTTGCACGCCAAAACGACAGCGCTGTCCGACAGCATCATTGATATCAGCCTCAGCTCAATCCAGATCATGCAGCAGCATGGCTACGACTTTTCACAAGTTGAACACCATACCCTCTCACAACGCAACCTCGGCAGTGCAGCCCTACGCATTTGCCATGTTGCCCTAGGACGCGTTGACATCTATGTTTCAGCTTATCTCAAAACCTGGGATTATGCAGCTGCACGGCTTATCCTTGAGCTGGCTGGAGGAGAACTCGCTTTACCGACCCTGCACAACTTCCCGCTGAATGACACGCCAACTCCTGTCTTCGCTGCAAATTCCACAGCCTTAATCGATGAACTTCGCCACTGCTTCAAGCGTTAGTCCAGCCTCATCCTGATCCCTGCAGGATAGTCTTTCAATCCTCGCGTATTTTTTTGCGGTATAATGCTGGCATGATAAAATCACTTATGACACAAAGCAATCAGCCGCTCCATCCAATTGCTTTAGGCACAATATTCCTCGGTTCTGACAACCTCATCCGTCATCTGGATTTCCAGACCACATCCTTTGCCCTCCACGAAGCCGTTGCCCGTGGATCAAATTTCCTGGACACCTCCTACTTCTATGGATTAGGCGAGTGCGAACGTCTTCTCGCACCATTCATCAAGTATCACGGCCGGGATCGTCTGTTTGTCTCGACAAAAGCAGGACATCACTTCTCGCAAGGCAAATGGTCTTTCAAGTCCTCCGCTGATTTCCTCACCCAAAGCATTGAAGCAGCCTTGGAACGCCTTGATACAGATTATCTTGATCTGTTCACTGTTCATTCCCTTGAAGAGAGCGATTCTCTCGACGAATCTCTTGAAGTCCTCATGAACTACAAAGACAAAGGCATTCTCCGGCATATCGGCCTTCACGAAGCTTCATTGAATACGCTGGGTTTCATGAACCAGACGAATGCAATTGACGTGTACTTCGGTCATTACAGTGTTTTCAATGCATCGGCTGAACAGGCTATATTTCCCTATCTGCTTGAGCACAGCATCGCCTTCATTCCCTATCTCCCTCTGAAGAAAGGACTCCATGACGATCGTCCCGGTCTTGATCTAGGGCGCAACCCTTCGATTGAATATCCGCTTCATTCCGTTCAACACCGAGCACTCTGTGATCGAATCCGTTTCAAGACACGTCAGCTTCAACCTCTCGCAGATCGGTATCACACCTCAATGGCATCATTATTGAGAGCCTATTATCTGGAACACCCTCTCATCGAAACATTGATTGCAGACATCAAAACCAAAGTGCATGTGAAGAACTATTATGACTGTCTGGAAATCAATTTATCCCTGCACGATATCCAACGCATTCAACGAATATTTGCCTAAGCGACCCTTGAGCGTACAAGCACGCTCTTTTTTTATGCGGCTCTTGAATTCTGTGCTAGAATAAAGGTGGAGGAACGAAAACAAACATGCTAAAACACATTGTCGTATGGACTCTGAAAGACAGTTTTTCAGACGAAGAAAAGCATTCCATCAAAATTAGAATCAAAGCCAGCGCAGAAGCCTTGGTCCACTCTATCAATGAGTGCAAAGGGGCTGAGGTCATCACCGATTTACTGGAAACCTCTAATGCTGATATCCTGATGATTTCAAGTTTCGAGAATCCCCAAGACTTGGAAGCATACCGCATCCATCCCAAGCATCAAGAGGTCCTGGATTTCATAAAACCGCTGCTTGCTTCTCGGGTCGCCGCTGACTATCTTGAAGGGAGCGAATCATGAAACCATTGTTCATTTTCTACCCAGGATGTTCCACCTGTGCCAAAGCAACCCAATACCTCAAAGAAACGGGTATTGACGTTGAACGACGCGATATACTTACCGATACACCAACAGCAAAGGAACTCACGGAATGGATTGCGAGAAGCAGTAAACCTGTGGATAAATTCTTCAATACATCAGGAATTGTCTATCGTGAAATGCAACTTAAAGATAAACTGAAATCCATGACCGATCACGAAAAGATCACGTTATTGGCCAGCAACGGCAAACTCATCCGTAGACCCCTGCTCGTCACACCGGATGTTGTCTATTGCGGATTCAAAGAATCCGAGTATCAAACCCTGACCCAATGAAATTGGTAATGTCCCCAGCCAAGACATTTCGCAAAGCAGCGATATCTTGTGCACCTGAGGTGCTTCCTTTCCCTGACAAGACAGCATTCCTGGTCCAAAAGCTAAAAGCGTTAGCCCCTGAAGCCATTGAAAAACGTTTCCACCTCTCCGCAGCTTTGGCGCAGACAGTCTGGAACTATTATGACGGCTTTGGAAGCACGACATTCAAAGCAGGTGATTTATATCTAGGTGAAGCCTTCAAGGCATTGGATTACCCCTCTTTGAATACTAAAGCAAAGCGCTACAGTCACGGGCACTTGCTAATCTTTTCAGCCCTCTATGGACTCATACGCCCCGATCAGACCATCAGCCCCTATCGCCTGGATCTCAACATTCCGATGCAGGACCTGATTGGCTCCAGTCTTCTGGGTTATTGGCAATATACCCTGCGGGATAGGCTCAAAGACGAGACAATCCTTGATCTGAGTTCCCAGGAGTTCAGTCAACTTCTGGAACCAGGCCAATGCCTGCGACTCGATTTCCAGATTTGCACCAAAGGCCATCTTGCCTCGCAAAGCATGGTTTCAAAACGCATGCGCGGACTATATGCCCGTTCATTGTGTGAAGAACCTTTGCAATCCAGAAAACAATTGAAACAAAGAAGCCTGGAAGGGTTTCAATACTCAGAACTGTTATCATCAGCCCATAAATACATCTACATAAAAGGAGAACTCAGCAATGATTATACAAAGTGAAAAAGTCTGGTT
>CALNCD010000145.1 GCA_937874965.1 uncultured Erysipelotrichaceae bacterium
ATTCTTGAAGTTCATGCCCGGAACAAGAAGCTGGCTGCGGATGCTGATTTGGGTGCAATCGCGCGTCGTACACCTGGATTCTCAGGTGCTGATCTGGAAAATGTCTTGAATGAGGCAGCAATTCTTGCTGTTCGTGTAAACAAGAATGAAATTTCAATGCATGAGCTGGATGAGGCGATTGATCGCGTGATGATGGGTCCTGCGAAGAAGTCCCGTGTATACAGTGAAAAAGAAAAGAAGTTGGTTGCCTACCATGAAACAGGGCATGCGATCATCGGAATCAAGCTGGAAAGTGCTGATATGGTTCAGAAGGTTACCATTATCCCTCGTGGTGAGGCAGGTGGCTATAACCTGATGCTGCCTCGTGAAGAAAACAATTACATCATCACAAAGACAGATTTGATCGGAAAAATTACGGGTCTGCTTGGCGGCCGTGTTGCCGAAGAAATTGTGTTCGGTGAGATTTCGACCGGAGCATCGAACGATATTGAGCGTGCGACGCAGATTGCCCGCAGTATTGTCATGGTTTACGGGATGAGCAGTCTTGGTCCGATTCAATATGATAACCCGCAAGGGAATGTTTTCCTTGGTCGTGATTATGCAAATACCCAGAGTTACTCCGGTGAAATAGCGTATGAAATTGATAAGGAAGTCCGCAAAATCATTGATGAGGCCCATGCAAATGCCACTGCGATTATTTCAGAGAACAAAGAGCTGATGGATCGTATCGCAAATGCACTGATGATTTACGAGACGCTGACTCAAGAAGATATCAAGGACTTGACGGAAGGCCGGGAATTGACAAAGCCTGTGGTTGATCGCAAGAATGAACCGAAACGCGAGCCGGCTCAGGGAACTCCGATTCCTGAAGAAGATGAAAAGCCGACTGCAGAAGATCTGAATAATATTGATTAAGCGAATACCCCTTATAACCTAAGGGGTATTTTAGACAGGAGGACAAATGAAAGATACACTTGTGAAAGCAATTGCCCATACAGGGCGAATCCGTATTACTGTAGCATCAACGACACATCTGGTCGAGGAGGCCCATCAGCGTCATCAGACCTGGCCGACAGCCAGTGCTGCTTTAGGACGTGCCTTAGGGATGGCAGCGATTATGGGATCTGATTTAAAGAATGATGATGAGAAAATCAGTATCGTCATCAAAGGCGATGGTCCGCTCGGGGATGTCGTGGTAGAAGGCCGCAATAACGGGACTGTTCGCGGCTATGTCAATCATCCTGATGTTTACCTTGTCAATGACCAGAATAAGCTGGATGTTTCAAAAGCAGTCGGGAAAGGCAGCCTGACAGTAACCCGCCATACAGGACTGAAAGTGGACTATACATCATCAGTGGAACTGCAGACCGGCGAAATAGGCGATGATTTTGCGTATTACTATTTCATGAGTGAGCAGATTCCTTCAGCAATTTCAGTGGGGGTTCTCGTGGGTGAAGACAGTTCAATCCTGTCTGCCGGTGCTCTTGTAATCGAGGTGATGCCTGAAGCAACGGATGCAGACATCGATATCATTGAGGATGTCGTTGAACATCTCAAGCCGATTTCCCAGATTATTCATGAAGGAATGGATGCACGGGAATTGGCGCTTGCTCTTTTTCAGGATGTTGAAATACTGGATGAGAAGGAGCTGTCCTTTGAATGCACCTGCAGCCGTGAGCAGATGAGTGCTACTCTTTCAATGCTGGATGTCTCTGAATTAAAGACGTTTATCGATGAAGATGATGGCTGCGAAATGATCTGCCATTATTGTAATACGCATTATCAGTTCACCCCGGAAGATATTGCGGAAGTTATTCATCAGAAGATTTCACATGTCAATTAAAATCCGTACGATTGAACTTGCCAATCCGATTGTGGTTGCACCGATGGCAGGAGTAACAGATGAATCATTCCGGGTGATGCTGCGTCAGTTCAATCCAGGTTTGATCTATACAGAGATGGTCAGTGACAAAGCTATTGTCTATCGCAATCAGCGAACATTGGATATGATGCATATTGAACCTGAAGAGCATCCGATTACATTGCAGGTATTCGGCCATGACATTGATTCAATGGTGGAAGCAGCAGTTTACATTGATCAGAACACGGATTGTGACATTATTGATGTCAATATGGGGTGTCCGGTGTCAAAGGTTGTGAAAAATCAGGCGGGAAGTGCCTTGATGCAGGATCCTGAACATATCGGCAAGATGATGGAAGCATTGGTTAAAGCGGTCTCCAAGCCTGTCAGTGCAAAGATCCGGGCAGGCTGGGATCAATCCAGCATCAATGCCGTAGAGGTTGCCAGGATATTGGAAGCATCAGGAGTAGAACTGGTTGCTGTTCACGGGCGGACGCGCTCCCAGATGTATCAAGGCAGTGCAGATCTGGAAATCATCAGAGCAGTAAAACAAGCAGTATCGATCCCGGTTCTGGGGAACGGGGATATTGATTCTGTGGAAAGTGCTCATCATATGATGGATTACACAGGGTGTGATGGGGTGATGATCGGACGGGCAACCTTGAAAAATCCATGGCTTATCAAACAGTTGGTTGATGACTACAATCATCAGCTGTCTGATCGTGTTGTGACTATGACCGACAAGCTGAATTGGCTGGATCGTCATTGCCGATTGTCTATCAATCATCTGGGTGAGGATATGGCAATGCGTCATATGCGTTCTCATGCATTATGGTTGGTGAGTGGACTTCCAAAAAGCGCTGAATTAAAAAGATTGCTGACAGAGATGAAAAGCTATGGGGAATTTGTTAGAATAATAGAGGAATATAAGGAAAGAGTGGAAAACTATGAGTCATGAACTAACTGAACAAGAGATTGTTCGCCGGGGAAAGCTTCAGGATCTGATTGACAAGGGAATCGAGCCGTTTGGTCACGCGTTCTCCAAGAGTCATCAGTCCAGTGAGATCCTTGAGCAGTATGAACATCGCAGCAAAGAGGAACTTGAGGAAATCAGTGATCGTGTTATTATCGCTGGACGGGTTATGACCAAGCGATTGATGGGTAAAGCCGGATTCATGCATGTGCAGGATAGGGATGGACAGGTTCAGGTGTAT
>CALNCD010000146.1 GCA_937874965.1 uncultured Erysipelotrichaceae bacterium
ATCGAGTTCTTTACACGGTATGCTAAAACAGTGTTTACTGCCTATGCTGATCGAGTGTCCTATTGGATGACGTTTAATGAAATCAACCATTGCAAACCTGAATCAGACTTAGGAATGTGGTTGGCAGGAGCAATAAAGATTGATGAAAACGAGGATGAACAACGCAGGAAACAACGGTGTGCCCAAGCCGTTCATAATATGCTCGTTGCCAGTGCCAGTTCGGTTATTGAGGCGAGGAAAATCAGGAAGACGTTCAAGATTGGATGTATGATCGGCTATATCCCGTATTATTCGGATTCATGTAATCCTCAGGATGTTTTTGCGACATTAAAACGTGAGGAAGAAGATATTTACTTTGCTGATGTCATGGTTTTTGGGATGTATCCAAATTACCGCAAGCAATATTTTAAAGCCAATGCCATTGAGTTGGCTGACTCTGAGCGTGATTATGAAATGCTGAAAAATGGAACGGTTGATTACATCGGTTTCAGCTATTATATGTCGAGCGTTTATTCGAATGATGACACTAAAATGTCGACATCTACCGGTGGCATTGTCAAGAGTGCTCCAAATAAATACTTGGCTGTCTCAGATTGGGGATGGATTATTGATCCGCTTGGATTGAGAATTTCTTTGAACAAGCTCTATGATCGCTACAGACTTCCGCTCATGGTTGTTGAAAACGGATTTGGAGCGTATGATGTCAAAAATTCAGACCATACCATCGATGACGATTATCGAATTGAGTATTTGCGGGAACACATTCTAGCGATACGTGATGCTGTTTCGATAGATGGTGTCAATTGTATTGGCTATACCCCTTGGTCTGCAATTGACATCATTAGTGCATCTACAGGGGAAATGGAAAAAAGGTATGGGTTTATCTATGTTGATTTGGATAATCATGGTAATGGAACTTTAGAGCGTTATCCAAAGAAAAGCTTTCATTGGTACAAGACCGTGATAGATTCCAATGGGACGCAGATGTAACAGCAAGGAAGGATGCTATGAGTAATAAGGTAATTTCTACTTTAAGGCAAAATTTAGTTGATGGCATTCGATTCCATCAAGAAGCGAGAATAAACAGTGCTTTAACACGTGACGCCACATTGACGAGTAACTTTCTTGGTCAGCATCACGGTGTGGATGTGGGAAAGCTGCTTGCTCATTTTATCAATGCTCCGAATTTAAAGTTCAATGTCGAAAACAGTGTGATCTATAACGTATCGGAACTACGAGTTATCGAGACGTTCAATGGCATTGGACTGTTTGGATACGGTTCCAAGGAATTTCTGTTCCATACACAGCTAGGGCTCATATTCTTGGTTGAGTATTGTGTATCTGATGGCGGACTTGCCATTGTGAATCTTAAAGTTGATCTCTGCTGGATTGAAGGGAATACCTGGTGGATGAAGGATTCTTCGTTGATCGATTTTTCGGTGAACAGTCATCGTCATCATACGATAAATAGCCGGGATATTCCTGTATCGGCTAGAACACAGACATTTCAGCATGGCGATACGATTCAGGAAATCAGATCAAGAGTGTATCAGTATGCATGGATTCTCGACATTGAGGATACAGATATTCTAGAAGCGATTGCGGTTCGCGATTTCACGGTCTATGACGGGTTTCATGATCGTTTATTCAAAACACGGCATGAATGGTGTGAATTCGTCCATTATTTAAATGAGAAGGAACCGGCAATGCAGCATAGTTTCCGCATCTTGAATATCGAATATGACTCAAATTCAGCGATTGTGCAGATGAGACGATTTGAACCGGACCGGATCGGAAGTAAAGTGATCAATGCTGCGAATTGGTGGCATGATTGGTACACGCTTGATTATCGTGTGAAGCTGGTTCGCGAAGATTGCTGGAAATTAGCAACCGTTGAATTTTCAAAAATAAACCGATCCGGGTTGAGTCAGGGTTTACTGAACAAATGTGTTGCCGCCAATTCATGAACATTTCTTGTCAAAGTAAAATCATGCGCTTATAATACGGTTATGAAACTTTGTGTCTTTGATGTAGAAACAGCCAATGAAAAACCAACCAGTGTCTGTTCAATCGGTCTTTACTTGATTGTTGACGGTGTAATTATCGATTCATTCTATAGCTTGGTGAAGCCATTGGAGAATCGGTTTTTGCCGTTCAATATCGCGATTCATCATATTACCCATCATGATGTCGTTGATGCGCCAACTTTCCAGGAACTCTGGACATCGATGCACTGGTACTTTGAGGACAGTATTCTGGTTGCGCATAATGCTGGTTTTGATGTCGGATGTCTGGAAGCGTGCTTAGTGGAAGCAGGGTTGGAATTACCGGAGGTCCGCTTTGCCGATACGGTATTGATGAGCCGGAAAATCTGGCCGGATCTGGTAAACCACAAGCTGAACACGTGCGCTGAAGCCATGGGTGTTGACTTTCTTCACCACAATGCCTTGGATGATTCCTATGCGTGTGCCCGTATTGTTTTAGAAGTCTTTAAACTGATGAAAACAACTTCTATGGAAGAGGTCTATGCTGAATTCGGGTGGAATCTAGGGGTGATGACCAGAACAGGTATTGTCCGTAAACCCAAGGTCGAACGTCCGCGGTATACACTTGTCAGACCGGAAGTCGTGAATACGGATTCATATTATTATCAGAAGAAAATCTGCTTTACCACAAAGCTCGGCCTTTCCCGTCGGGAAGCGATGCAGGCTGTCCTTAATAACGGAGGATTCCTGATGGATTTTGTGGATGAGACCTTGGATATTCTCGTGGTTAATAATCAGACCTTTGAGAATTTGGATTCTTCAAAACGAACGTCAAAATTAAAAAAAGCCCTCTCGTTAATCCGATTAGGCTGTCCGATTGAAATTTTCTCAGAAACGATGTTTATGTCGATTTTAGAGAATGCGGTTTAAAAGCGGACGATTCTGGATGAAGTTCAGGCAATTGGTCGTGTAGAGCGTTTCTGCTCTTTTTTTATTTTCAGTGGATCCGAATGATGTATGTGAAGAGATCATTGCATTCTCCAAGGTCCAGAGCGGACTGGTTTCAGGAAGAGGTTCTGCATCGAAAACGTCAAGAATCAATGCACCCAGATGACTTGCACAGTCCATAAGGCACGATTCGTCCATCGTCTGGCCTCTGCCGATATTCACCAGAACCGCTCCCTCTTTCATCGCCTGGATGAAGGGGGTAGAGACATACTTCCGCGTGTTTTCGTTAAGGGGTAAGGCATTGATGACGTAATCATAAGTTGCCAAGTTCTGGTGAACCGTTTCCAAAGCGTAGGTTGACACAAAACCAGGAATAGGCCGTCCATTGGAATTGACGCCATCGACGCTAACGCCGAAAGCTTGAAGCCGGACCATAATCTCATGACCGATACTTCCAGTTCCCAGAACCAAGGCTCTCCGACCATGAAGTTCACCGAGTTCCAGACGTTTTTCCCAATGCTTATGCCGTTGGTCTTCCTGAATGGCAGACAGGTTTTTGAGATGCTCCAGAATACGGGCTACTACAAATTCCGCAATCGGGATACTGTAAAGGTCGCGTCCGTTGCAAAGAATAGTCTTCTGTTTGCGGACTTGGTCCAGATTCAGATAGTCATAGCCGGCAGACATCAGCTGCAGGAATTTAAGCTTCGGGAATTGATCGAAATGATATTGCCGCATCAATCCTTGATCGACAAGAACATCAATTTCATCCAAAGCAACTGCTTGAGGATCTTCGAAAATCTGATAGCCTGCTTCACGAAGGCGTTGTTTGGATGGTTCCTGCAATAGGTTGGTGTTGCTTAAAAGTAGTTTCATGGTATTCCCTCCTTTGTTAGCATAGCACAGATAGTAATTTCCAATCCAGTGAATTGAGAGTGGTAGAATAAAAGGGACAATGAAAGGAAGTATGTTATGTCGAAAACTGTTTTGATTTACTGGACGATGTCCGGGAATACTCAGGCAATGGCAGAAGCAATTGCCAATGCACTCACCAATGTTGTCCCGGTACCGGTAAGTGATGCCTCTCTTGGTGATGTTCAGGAAGCCGATATCGTATTGCTCGGATGCCCGGCAATGGGTGATGAGGTTCTGGAAGAATCAGAATTCCAGCCATTCTTTGATGAGATTTTAGCCGATCTCTCTGGGAAGTCAGTTGGATTGTTTGGTGCGTATGGCTGGGGTGATGGTCAATGGATGCGCGATTGGGAAGCAACCGTCAACGATGCCAATGGTAATGTGAAGGCCACCTGGATCGTGGGTGATGGAGACTTGTCCGGCGTTGAGGAATTTACAGCGGCATTCCGTTGATGAAAACTTTTTCATCAATTAATGTAAAAATTTGAAAATTATGTTGACAATTTTCTGAAAGTCTATATAATAAGTTTATCTAAGGTGTCAGAAACGTTATGCCATGGCGGTTCTTGGAATCTTGGAAGACTGAGTTGTAATGGATGATCATTGTCGGTAAAACACATAATTTGTTTTATTCAAATTCAAAACATTGAGGGATGTAAGCTGAATCATTTGAACAGGATCATCGGAATTACGGTTATAGAATTCCTCCTAAATCCTATAATACTCAACAATAATTAATGGAAAGGCACTTAGGGAGTGCTTTTTCTTTTCGCATCCGTTATAATTGGTGCTGAGGTTCCTATGAAAAAAACAAGTATACTAACCCTTCTGGCTCTGGAGTTTCTGATTGTCTTTGAAATGAGTATGGTTATGCCGTTATCTCCAGTCATAGCCCGTGTGTATGACATCAGTCAGGATTATGTGACTTGGCTCAATGTTGGGTTTACTTTAGCGGGATTCATCGCACCGATACTGGGTAGGTTTGCAGACCGATTTTCAATGAAGAAAATGATGATGATCTCCCTGGCTTCATTTATCCTGGGGGCTTTAGGTATTGCCTGGACATCAACCGTCGTGGCATACTTTATCTTTCGTTTCTTCATCGGTATCGGGTACTACACGCTGTTAAGCCTGATTGTCTCCTATGCTTCGCTGATTATTAAGAAAGAAAACTATACCCGTTTCTCCGGCGCAATCAAAGTCGCTTTCGCCAGCGGGGTACTTGTAGCGCCGTTGCTGTGTTCATGGATTGAACAGACTTTTTCGTACCAGGGTATTT
>CALNCD010000147.1 GCA_937874965.1 uncultured Erysipelotrichaceae bacterium
CGATGGATTGCGGGCTGGCCATCTGGAAGAAGAGTTTGCGGCAATGGATGGCTGGAATGCAGAGAGTGAAGTTGCTATCCTGTTGAACGGATTGGGAATTGAGACGGCTTATCATGAAACGCTCATGAGTGAGTTGGAAGCCAACGTAAAGGTTAAAATTCTCTTAGCTCAAGCCCTGTTCGGTAATCCTGATGTCCTGTTATTGGATGAACCGACCAATCACCTTGATCTTCAGGCCATTAACTGGCTCGAGGAATTTCTGATTAATCTGGAAAGCACCGTTCTTGTCGTTTCCCATGACCGTCATTTCCTGAATAAGATCTGCACGCATATCGTGGATATTGATTATGGGAAAATTCAGATGAGTGCAGGGAATTATGATTTCTGGTACCAATCCAGTCAGCTGCTTCAGAAACAGCTGAAGGATTCCAATCGCAAGAAAGAAGAAAAAATGAAAGAGCTTCAGGATTTCATCGATCGTTTTTCGGCGAATGCTTCGAAATCAAAGCAAGCGACTTCCCGTAAACAGGCGTTATCCAAGATTCAGCTGGATGAAATCATCCCAAGTAAGCGGCGGTATCCTTTTGTGGACTTTAAACCGGAATCGGATCTTGGGAATTCCGTGCTCAGTGTCGATAATCTTTGTGCCGAAAGTGATCAGGGAATTCTCAGTCATCTTTCCTTTGTGACGCGCAAAACGGATAAGATCTTGGTGACGGGAAGTTCTGAATTGCAGATTTCCTATCTCTTTGATTGTATCTATGGGGATGCTGCGATTCAAAGCGGTACGATTGAATGGGGAATTACTGTTTCCAAGGGGTACTTTACTAAGAATATCGAGGAACTGTTTGCCAATGATTACACCTTGATCCGGTGGCTGAGCCAGTTTACCCGGGAAACGGATGAAAGTATCATCCGCGGGTATCTCGGACGGATGCTGTTTTCTCAGGATGAAGCATTCAAGAAAGCCAAAGTCTTATCCGGCGGTGAAAAAGTTCGCTGTGTCCTCTCAAAGCTTATGATTGAGAAACCGAATTTCCTGATTATGGATGATCCCACGAATCATCTGGATATGGAGTCGATTCAAGCGTTGAATAACGCAATGATTAAATTTAACGGCTGCCTGCTGTTTTCAACCCATGATCATGAAATTGCTGCTACGGTAGCAACACGTGTGATTGAGCTGCAAAGCGATGGGAGTTTGATCAACTATGATTGCGGGTATGAAGAGTACTTGCTGAAACGTCAAAATAAAAGCGATTCAATCTGAATCGCCTTTATTTTGGATTTACACTATAGACGTGTTTGATGCTGTAGTTTGTGCCAGTGGCCTTATCAGAAACAATAATACTGATGACAATCTGGATTGGATTTGCAGCACTCTTATCAATCTCATAAACCAGGTCACCTTTCACGGATTTGACCTTGCTCATATAGGTGATATCGCTGGCACTTGAAGCACCGGTTTTCAAGGTGCCCTGGACATAGTCGGGATCCAGGATATATGTCATCGTGTTCAGTGTGGAAATCGTGTCTGTCTGTGTCATATTGAGATCAATGTTTACTTTTAAGTATTTTTTGTCGGAAAGTGCTGTAAGGCCGTTTACCGTGGCTGAATCAACCCATGCTGCACTTGCGACTGTTAGGTCATAACGGCTCGTCTTCCGTGGTGTCGCCAGCGATCCGGCTTTGGTGTAGCTGCTGGGAGTCCCTTCAGCTTCCATCACGTTCTTGGAAAAATCGGTAGAGGATGTATCGGCAGCAGGATAGGCGCTGGCATCGGGTGCAGCCAGGGTGATATCAGACGTTGCACTGATATCCAATGTTGTATCGATGCTTCCGGTAATTCCGGCAGTATTGGCGAATTTTGCCTT
>CALNCD010000148.1 GCA_937874965.1 uncultured Erysipelotrichaceae bacterium
ATACGATTGGCTTTGAATTAGTTAAAGTTGCTCGAGCAATTCATCCGATGGAACTGGTAAATAATTCAAAAGTTATTTTGATTTACAGAAAAAAGTAAATGAAAAAGTTAATAGTTATTGCTTTGTTCCTATCTGTATTGGGGTGTCAGAAGAAGAAAGAAGAACCGTTGAATTTGAATTACACGCTAGCGACGATAAAAACCTCGTTCGATAAAGAGAGTGCTACAATTCTCCTTTATGACAGTGATTTGAATGAAGTCGGTCAATTATACCTTCCCTATGCTGAATTAGGTGTTGGACGATTGTTTAAGATGGGCCGGAATGGAAATTCTATTTCTGTGATTCCTTTCGGAAAGAACCATGAATATGATACTCGAAAAGTATTAGAACTGGATACTCAGACATTGGGTGTTAAAGTCTTTGATCTTGATCGAAACAATATAGTGATGTCGGCGATTTCTGAAAAGTATATCTATGCCGGCAGTAATTTGAATTCAGTTTCGTATCTGTCACAGCTTAATCGGGAAACGGGCGAAGTGAAGGAAATAGAATATGATATGTACCAGATGGTATCCCATATCTATGCGTGTGAGGGATCAGTCATCGTCTTTCGTATTCATTTGATGTATCAGGATGAACAACGAGGGGTAAACACAGCTCGGCCAGAATTATTGTTTTACGATGAGGCATTGAATCTCTTGCATTCGCTGGATCTCAGCAATTATGGGTCAAATCTGCTGAATGCTGCCTTTGTCGGTCATGATCTCTATGTGCCGTTACAGTCTGAATTATATACAGATAATCAAATTGAACAGGCACCATCGTCTGAAATACTGAAGATAAATACGGACACCTACGAGACCAGGGCGATTGATATTGGCGTGAAAGGTTCTAAACAGGTTGAGTATTATAATGGCAAGCTTTATGTTTTGAGTGCGACGATACCAAACATCAAGGAAAGCTACCTTACTGTTGTGGATCCCCTCACGGAAAGTATCGAAGAACAGATTGATCTAGGTCATCAAATCGATCAGTTTGAAATCAATCAAGATGCCCTGTATGCATCGGGTGAAAATGAAGAATTATTCAAGTTTTCCATCCTGGACGGGTTTGAATTGGTGAAGTCGATTCAGTTGAAAGCGACAGATGACGAGTTTTATCCGACAATGTTTTTGAAGAATAGTGAAGACTAGAGACAATGAAGACGGAATGAATCCGTCTTTTGCATCACATCAACCTCAATGGAATTCGTGCTACTCACTTTTTGTTTGCCATCGCTTCATGTATAATAGAACAGAAGGAGTGCCTTATGTCAGATATCTTAAAAATCGAAGGTGGCCATCCATTGAATGGAACAGTCACGATCAGTGGTGCTAAGAATGCCACGGTTGCTTTAATACCTGCTGCTATTCTTGCGCTGAAGGGTGAAATCAATATTTTCAATGTGCCCGATATCGATGATGTCGAGTCGTTAACTGCGTTGTTGAATTATATGAATGTGAAGACAGAGAGTGATGAAGGAGGGCATATCCGAATCGACGTTTCTGGAATGAACTATATGGATCTTGATCATCCAGCTGCTACAAAGCTCAGAGCATCCTATTATTTTATGGGAGCACTGTTGGGGAAATACAAGAAAGTAAGAATGAAGATGCCTGGAGGCTGTTATCTTGGGCCGCGTCCAATCGATCTTCATCTCAAGGGGTTTGAAGCCTTAGGGGCGAGTGTCGACTTCAGTGGCGGGTGGTACAATATTACTGCCGAAAAACTGATCGGGAGCAAGATCTACCTGGATGTTGCTTCAGTCGGTGCTACAATCAATATTATCCTGGCTGCCGTTTATGCAGAGGGAAAGACGACCATTGAGAATGCAGCAAAAGAGCCGGAGATTGTCGATGTCGCGAACTTCCTGAATAAAATGGGTGCCAAGATTCGTGGCGCGGGAACCAATGTGATCACAGTTGAAGGTGTGGATGAGTTGGTCGGTACAAGTCATGAAATCATCCCGGATCGGATTGAAGCGGGAACGTACATTATCATCGCCGCTGCCGCTGCTGAGAAAATGACTATCGAGAATATAATTCCTCAGCACTTGGAAGCAATGTTATCCAAATTGGTCGAGATGGGAGTCAAGATGGATGTCGGGATTGATTATGTAACGGTTGAGGGAATGCAACCGATGCAGGCTGTGGATATCCAGACGCTTTCATACCCTGGATTCGCAACAGATCTTCAGCAGCCGTTGACTACATTATTAACGCAGGCTTTCGGGAGTTCCACGGTCAAGGAGACTATTTATACCGAGCGTTTTAAACATTGCACAGAGCTGATGCGGATGGGTGCAAATGTACAGCTTTCATATGCGATGGCTTCTATAACCGGTCCGACACCACTGTATGGTACGGATGTTGTTGCAACGGATCTGCGCTGCGGGGCAAGCCTTGTGATTGCGGGTCTGATTGCCAGCGGGGTTACGGCAATCCACGATGTCTATCATATTGACAGAGGGTACGATTCACTGGATGAGAAGCTGACCAGGCTTGGTGCTACGATTTGGCGGGAGAAGGAAGAAACTTCACATTAGCGCTGTTTTTGGTAAATGAAGGATTACTTTGTGAAATAATAATCTCTTTAATACAATCTTTCCTCTTGACTTGAATGGATAGAATAAAGAAAGTTAGAGTGCACTAAAAAACCATGTTTTCTCAGATAGTCTGGTGAAGATATGGTTTTTCTCTATGGTATGATATCACTACGGAGGCGATAGTAATGTTTAAACAATGGGATACCTTTAAAGGTGACAAGTGGAAAAATGAAATTGATGTTCGCGACTTTATTCAAAACAATCTGACGGTATACGAAGGGGATGATTCATTCCTGGAAGCTACGACGGAAAACACGGACAGACTGTGGGAAAAGTCAAAGGCATTACTCAAGGAAGAAATCAAGAAAGGTGTTCTGGACATTGATGTTGATCATATTTCAGGCATCAACAATTTTGATCCTGGTTATATTATCAAAGAAGATGAAGTCATTGTCGGTCTGCAGAGTGACGCTCCCCTTAAGCGTGTCATTAATCCTTACGGTGGTATTCGTTTAGTTGAGTCCATCATGAAGTTCTATGATTACCCGCTCGATCCTAAGATGGATGAATTCTTCAATAAATACACAAAGACGCATAATCAGGGTGTTTTTGATGCGTACACTCCTGAAATCCGTGCGGCTCGTCATACAGGCTTGCTGACTGGACTTCCAGATGCGTATGGACGTGGACGTATTATCGGGGATTACCGTCGTATTACATTGTATGGAATTGACCGTTTGGTTGCGGAAAAGAAAAAGGACCTTGCAGCTGTTACAACGATTAATTCAGAAACAATTCAATTGCGCGAAGAAATCAACGAACAGATTCGTGCCTTGCAGGATATCAAGAAGATGGCTGCAACGTATGGCTTTGATATTTCAGAACCGGCGACGAATGCGACTGAAGCGGTGCAATGGCTGTACTTCGGCTACTTGGCTGCCATCAAAGAAAACAATGGAGCCGCAATGAGTCTTGGACGTACATCAACCTTCTTGGATATTTATTTTGAAAAGGATTTGGCGGCTGGAACATTAACTGAAAAACAAGCTCAGGAAATTATTGATCAGTTCGTTATGAAGTTACGTTTAGCGCGTCATTTAAGAACAAAAGAGTATGATGACCTATTTGCCGGGGATCCGACCTGGGTTACAGAATCCATTTCCGGTATCGGTGAGGATGGACGTGCATTGGTTACGAAGAATTCATTCCGTTACCTGCATACATTGACCAATCTTGGACCTGCTCCGGAACCGAATATGACTGTGCTTTGGTCAGAACAGTTACCGCTTAAGTTCAAGCAGTACTGTGCAAAGATGTCGATCCAGACAGGTGCACTGCAGTATGAAAATGATGATATCATGCGTCCTATTTATGGAGACGACTATGGAATCGCATGCTGTGTTTCTGCGATGAAGATCGGGAAGCAGATGCAGTATTTCGGTGCACGAACCAATATTGCGAAAGCGCTTCTCTATTCAATCAATGGCGGTGTGGATGAAGTGAAGAACGAAAAAGTTGTTGAAGGCTTTGAACCTATCATGGATGAAGTCCTTGACTTTGATAAGGTTATGGGTGTTTATGATCTGATGTTGCAGAAGGTTGCTGGCATTTATGTCGATACGATGAACATCATCCATTACATGCATGATAAATATGCGTATGAAAAGGGTCAAATGGCTTTACATGATACGGATGTTGAACGTTTGATGGCTTTCGGTATTGCTGGACTTTCAGTGGTTGCTGACTCACTTTCTGCTATTAAATATGCGAAAGTTAAACCGATCCGTAATGAAGATGGTTTAGTTGTTGATTATGATGTTGAGGGTGATTTCCCTAAATATGGAAATGATGATGACCGTGTCGATGATATCGCGGTTGACATCACCACTCGTTTCTCTAACTACTTGAAGCAACATCCATTGATTCGTAATGCGAAACATACGTTATCTGTATTGACCATTACGTCGAATGTTGTTTATGGTAAAAAGACAGGGACAACTCCAGATGGCCGTAAGGCTGGAGAACCATTTGCACCAGGTGCTAATCCGATGCATGGACGTGATTCAAGCGGAGCTCTTGCGTCCTTGAATTCTGTGGCTAAGATTCCTTATGAAACATGCTGCCAGGATGGTATTTCAAATACATTCTCCATCGTTCCTCAGGTTCTTGGTAAGAACCTTGAAGAACGGGTCAACAACTGTGTCAATGTTCTGGATGGCTATTTCATCCAGAAAGCACATCACCTGAATGTCAATGTCCTTGATCGTTCTGTATTGGAAGCAGCTATGGCTAATCCTGAACAGTACCCTCAATTGACAATCCGGGTTTCTGGATATGCGGTAAACTTCGTTCGACTTACAAAAGAACAACAAAAAGAAGTCATCAGCCGTACATTCCATGACGCAATCTAGCGAGCTAGGATACATTCGGAAAATTGAAACAATGGGCATGGTGGATGGTCCGGGAGTGCGAACAATTCTGTTCCTTTCCGGCTGTCCACTTCGCTGTCTTTTCTGTCATAATCCAGACATGTGGACAACGAAAGCCGGCGATCAGATTTCGGTTGATGAGGTTATCGCCAAATTAAAGCGGTATAAGCCCTATTACGGAAAAGATGGCGGGGTGACCTTCTGCGGCGGTGAACCGCTGACGCAGCCCAAGTTCCTGATTGCCTTGATGAAGCGCTGCAAGGAAGAGGGCATCAGTACGTGCCTGGATACTTCAGGCTATGGTCAGGTTGATACATTCGATGAAATTTTGAGTTTAACGGATGTTATCTTGTATGACATCAAGGGACTGGATCCAGACAAATACAAGGCCATGACCGCTCAACCCATTGAAGTAACCAATACGTTTCTGGCTAAAGCGCAGAATTATGATCTCTCCATCTGGATCCGTGTGGTCATTATTCCGGATTACAATGATACCTATATCTATATGGATCAGCTGGCTGAGTATATCGGTCATCTTAAACGGATTGATCGCGTTGAGCTGCTGCCCTATCATACGTTGGGTGTCAATAAATACGAAACGATTAATATGAAGTATCCGTTGGAAGGGGTCAAGGCTATGGATAAAACCAAATGCCAGGAACTTGAAGACTACCTGAATCGGAAACTTGGATTAAAAGACTAGAACCTGAGGGAAATCAGGTTTTTTTGAAATCGGGAATTCGACAAGCTGGGAAGGACATGCTATAGTTGAGTACAGATTTGTAAGAACAGTTCGTTTTTAAGCAATCATCAGGAGGTTCTATGGAAATTGCAGTTATTGCTGACCTTCATGGCAACTATGAGGCGTTTAAGGCTTGTGTCAGCTACCTGGCGAACAGAAGCATTGAAGCCATTCTTTTTTTAGGCGACTATGTGGGAGAATTCGGATTTCCCCAGCAGACGATGGCATTGCTGAAACAGCTAGATGAAAGCTATACGTGTCACTGGATCAAAGGCAACAAGGAAGACTATTGGCTGAAACAGCAGGCGTCATCTGAAGCATTATGGAAAGAATATGATTCCACAACAGGATCTCTCTACTACACCTATCATCAGCTTACCCCGGATGACCTGGCATTCTTTGCTTCTTTGCCGATTACACGCGATGTTCATTTCCCGGGATACCCTCCCATTACGCTATGCCATGGCTCGCCTTTGAAGGTTAATCAGCCTTTGCTGATTAACGATGAGGACACACAGCGGATACTTGCATCTTGTCCTGGTGATTTAATCGTGTGTGGTCATACCCATATCCAGCAAGTCATAACCGGCAACAACCGCCGTGCGATTAATCCTGGTTCTATTGGTGTTCCGCTCTATAGTCAGCAGAAGACTCAATTTATGATTCTTCATGGCGAAGAGGGTCAATGGCGAGAAGAATTTATCTCCTTGAATTATGCGATGGAACTGGAAATAGAACGGCTCTCTCAAAGCGGATTGTCCCTGTATGCACCTTACTGGACGAAGACGACAATTCAGATTCTGCGTCATGGCAATGACTCTCATGCCCGTGTTCTCAGTCTCGCAATGGCTTATTGCGAACAGGAGAGAGGTGAATGTATCTGGCCCTTCATTCCTGAAATTTACTGGGAAAGGGCATATCGAGAACTCTATGAGAAGAAGTAGGGAAAAATCAGCGTGCGTTGCATTCTTGAATGAATCCGATATAATGAGTATATGAAACAGGAGCTCCTATGAAGAAAACCATTCAATCATTAATAAGCCTGATGATGATTTTTTCCCTGCTGATTGGCTGTACATCCAAAAAGGCAAGTGAACCGATTGTCTACAATTCTGATCTGACTATCAATTACGTCTATCATGAAACAACAGAGAATCATCTGATTGCTTTTGTCCTGGAAAATATATCGGCCAAGAAGATCTCAGAAGCAGAATTTTTACTGGTCGGGTATGACCGTTCTGGCAAAGTCATCAACGCTTCTTCCCCTGTCAAGAACATCAAGGTCAATGATGCTGGTCTGGATGTCGGTTCGAAGAAACTTTTTCACGTCGGAGATAGCGGGATAGAAGACTCAGTATATTATCGGATTATTGTTTATCGGCTGACCTTTGCGGATGCCAGTGTCTGGAAGTTTGACAGCTATGATCGCTGGTCAGAAGAACTGCCCTCTACCCTTGATGTCAATGCTGAACAAAGTGAGCAGCAAAGCAAGATAGAAGCAGGGCTGGCGGCTATTCAGATTCCTGAGAATGTCGCTGTCACATCCATTAGTCAGACGACCCTGAAGACAGACTATCCTGATCAAGGAATAGAACTGAAATTGGAAAATCTGACGGATCGCACGATTACCAATGTTGTCCTGCTTGTTTCAATGTTTGATGAAAATAGTCTTCCGATCAGTGTTCCCAAGGATAATCAGACTTTGGCCAGCAATATCAAGAAATTGCCGTATGCCTATGTCATCAAGCCTAAGGAAGCCACCGGGCAGTTGAGCGCTGATCAGTTCTTTGTCTTGAATACCAGGAAATTCAATGCAATCGTCTTTGAGGTTACATTTGATGATGGCAGTGTATGGACGAATACGAATGCCATTTATTGGATTCATCAAATTCCACAATAAAATAAAAGGCATGAATCCATAAGAAGAACACTAAAAAACAGTGAATAGATCTATTTTAATCATAGAAAATATGAAGATAATAGGGAGGATTAACTATGAAAGATTCGACATTAAATATTATCAGTAAGTGTATATTTGTTTTATTTGGATTAGTTGTAATTGGTTACTCGTATATTAATCAATACTTAAAGCCTGAGACGATTGCTTTTGTGTTGTTCTTCCTGTTTATTGTTGAAACCGCTGTGTCGCAGAAGCGAATCACAATAGCGCAGCAGAAACGTTAAACCAAACCATTGAAAGGATCCTTGGATGGATCCTTTTTCGTGTTTGATGGCATGTTGCCAAGCCGAAGCGTTGAGAGAAATGCCATCACCTAACAGACATGGAAGGAAATCAAGGGTGGCGGATAAGATGGATAATTCGTATGGAAAAGCGGAAGTTCGAAAGTCAGGATAATCTCATGCGTTAGGATGGCCGTTTCAAAGACAGGTAAAGGAACTTAACCCATGAAGATCTGTATCGATGTCTATATAAAAGTATTCAATGAGAAACAAGAATGCTGGAAGGGTGCAGATTGCAGCTGATGTCATAGCAGTAGTGAAGTTGCAGGTAACTGACTGGAGGGCAAAACTAGAAGGACATGATTCCAAGATGATAATTTCAGGAGCCTATATGAAAAACGTACCTACGGTTCTGTGAGAGCAAGAAAGTTGGATGAATTGCTCAACTTTCTAGCTACTCGATTGCTTGAGAAACGAAGAATGCTATGGTATGCTCATTGCATGGAGGGAATATATGAAAGTCATTATCAGCGTTGTAGGGCGTGATCAAGTGGGGATAATCGCGGCGATTTGTAACAGTTTGGTTGAACATCGAGTGAATGTATTGGATATTTCACAGACAATTCTCCAAGACTATTTTAATATGATTATGATTGTTGATTGTCCTGAAGAAGGTCTTGTGTTCAATGAACTTCAAGAAAGTTTGCAGAGCATTGCGAAGACAATGGGACTCGTTGTGAAAGTACAACGGGATGAACTGTTTAAAGCAATGCATCGGATTTAGGGGGAGTTATGGTATCAAAGAGAGAAATACTTGAAACCAATGAAATGATCGATGAAGCTTTACTGGATGTCAGGACGATTACGATGGGAATCAGTTTACTGGATTGTGCAGATGCCGATTGTGATCGAATGAATGAAAAGATTTATGAGAAAATCGTAAGCAAAGCTAAGCATCTCGTTCGTATTGGTGATGAAATAGGTCAAGAATTTGGCGTTAGTATTGTGAATAAGCGAATCGCGATCACACCGATTTCTATTGTCGCAGCAGCTTGTCAGAACTGTGATTATATTAAGGTTGCGAAAACGTTGGATCGAGCGGCTAAAGCGGTGGGTGTTAACTTTATCGGTGGTTTTTCAGCCTTAGTTCAAAAGGGTTGTACGCCTTCCGATCAAGCGCTTATTCAATCCCTTCCAAAGGCTTTAGCAGAAACGGAATATGTTTGTTCAAGCATCAATGTTGGGAGTACTAAAACTGGAATTGATATGGATGTTGTCCGCTTAATGGGTCAAGTCATTAAAGATACGGCCGAATTAACGAAAGACAAAGAGAGTATTGGTTGCGCTAAGTTGGTGGTTTTTTGTAATGCTGTGGAGGACAATCCGTTTATGGCAGGTGCTTTTCATGGCGTGGGTGAAAAGGATTGTGTCATTAATGTTGGTGTGAGCGGCCCTGGTGTTGTGAAAAGGGCATTGGAAAAGTATCCGGATGCAGACTTCGAACAGATGTGTGAAGTCATCAAGCGTGTATCCTTTAAGATTACTCGATTGGGTCAATTGGTTGCTCAAGAAGCTGCTGAACGGTTACAGGTTCCTTTTGGAATCGTCGATCTTTCCCTGGCGCCAACACCAGCGATTGGTGATAGCATAGCAGAGATCTTCAATGAGATGGGTCTAGAATATGCTGGAGCACCAGGAACAACGGCTGCCCTGGCCATACTCAATGATTGTGTGAAAAAGGGTGGTATTATGGCTTCATCCAGTGTTGGCGGATTGAGTGGAGCCTTTATTCCTGTGAGTGAAGACCATGGCATGATTGAAGCAGCCAGGAAAGGTTATTTAACCTTAGAAAAGCTAGAAGCAATGACCTGTGTCTGTTCTGTTGGATTGGATATGATTGCGATTCCAGGCGATACCTCTGCCAATACCATTGCGGGAATCATTGCGGATGAAATGGCAATTGGGATGATCAATCAGAAAACGACGGCAGTGCGTATTATTCCAGTGGTTGGTAAAGTTGTAGGTGATCAAGCAGAGTTTGGAGGATTGTTAGGCTATGCTCCCGTTATGCCGGTCAATACCGCAAACAATGATCGCTTTATCAATCGTGGAGGACGGATTCCGGCTCCAGTTCATTCGTTTAAAAATTAGGGAAGAACAATGAAAATATTTAAGAGAGGCTTGATTGCTTTAGGACTATTGATGATTCTTGGTTTGGGGTATGGTGGTTTTATTACGTTTAAGATCATGGATGCAGCAAACTCAAAACCACTCCATGATGCAGAGGTCATGATTATCCTAGGGGCACAAGTTGTAGGTGATCTGCCGGCGAGTCCTTCCGTGGTCTTGCAAGAGCGCTTGGATGCAGGAGTTGCTTACTTGTTAGCGAACCACATGACACGTGTCGTGGTCACTGGTGGGCAAGGTAAGGATGAATCAGAACCAGAAGCTGAAGTAATGAAACGCTATCTCTTAACCAAAGGAATCGATGCAGAGCGAATCCTAGTTGACAATACTTCAACCAGTACAGTTGAAAACCTTACAAATGCTGTAGAACTCGCTCCAGCAAACAGCTATGTTCTGGTCACCAGCGATTACCATATGGCACGCGCTTTGCTCAGCGCACAACGTTTAGGAATTAAGAATGTCAGTGGTTGTCCAGCGCCATCTGAAAGCACCTATACGATGACTGGATATCTAAGAGAGATTCTTGCATTAGGGTATACGACTCTATTTAAGTAAATTAAAAACGGTTTGAATGGAACTATTCTTGTTCCGGAAAACCGTTTTTATTCAACTAACTACCCTTTGAATTCAAGAAGGACTGGATTCCGCCAAAGATAACACCAGCGACTGGCCAAATTAACCAGGTTCTATTCCATTGCATACTGATAAAACTTAAACCCAAGTATAAAGCAACAACAACACACCAATAAAGTGCTTCAAACCCTTCATACTTCCTTTTGACTTGTTTTGAATGAATGGTGTAATCATTCTCTTGTAAGAGTTTTTGATAACTGTCCTTCAATAATCCATCGTGAACAAGGCCATAGACTGCAAAAGCAACAAGGATTAAGAGAAATACGACAAGAAGTAAAATAATATCCGTGTCTAGTAAGGCTCCGATCACGACCTGGGCAACAGCAATGAAGAGGAGCGCCATACTTAATAGCAATTGCTTTCTGAAGTGTTCTTCATTGCGTTCATTGTATTTTTCAACAACTCCGAAAACGCCATACTCTAATTCAAAAGCATCAGTTTCAAGATAAGTATACTTCGATCGTTTTACTCCGAAATTAACAAACATTAAGACTGCAAGCAAAACCATTGGAAATAAGAACACTAAACCGAAGACAACAGCGTTCATATCACCCATCTGTCCAAAGACAACCATTTGGTTTAAAAGCAAAAGGAGAGTCGGAGATAGAATGCATAGGAAGACACCGAGCGCAACCTGTTTACTAGAAACCCGCATGAAATTGAGATAAGCATTGGCTTCATCAAGCGTTATTTTCCTTAAAGGCAGACTATCATCACTTTCTGTGTATTCGATGTCGTCATGATCATCCTTTAAAAGATAATCCGTACTTACACCAAACAGAGTACTCATTTTAAGGATTCTATCCATATCGGGAATAGAAGCAGTGCTTTCCCATTTTGAAATTGCTTGCCGTGAAACATTCAATCGTAGGGCTAACTCCTCTTGAGACCATCCATTCTGTTTTCTAAGTTTAATAATTTTATCAGCCAAGATCATATGCTATTTCTCTCTTTCTATACGCTAAGATTACCAAGATATCCGGTTGCATACCATCATCTGGAGTGTATATTCTGTCAACTGACGGTTGCATTCTCCTCAAAATGGTATGAGTAGTTTAATTGTACACATAAATGAAAGAGATGAAAGAAAAAACGTACGCACCAATTACTCAATGAGACTATATAGTATTCAGTGACTTTTAAAAAACGGGTTCTATTCCTCATGATTTACTGAGTAAAATACGACGGAATATTTCTTATGATTACGCGGAAATACTTTGTTTTCATAACGCGTGATCTATGCTTGCATATCAATTGACGTATGTTTCTCGATAATGATATATTCACAATGTAAATATAGAGAATAAACATGCGAAACCGCTACATTTTGGGAGAACACTATGAAGAATAATCATCAACCCTACCAGTCCTCAAGGAAATCCCCATTAAACGTATTATCTCTAGTCCTAACAACTTTAGTGTTTTTATCGACCTTCTTTTCCGTGAAAGCGGGAAGTCCTGGTCCTGGAAACACGGTGACTCCTGATTTTGGATCCGTTGAGGGCGGCAATGATGTTGCTATTAGCGGTGATTTCTCAGGATATTCATTTGACTCTATTGCGGTAGGAGGCATCCATACCTTAGCAATTAATGATGGAGTCGTGTTCGGCTGGGGGGCTAACTCTTTTGGACAGTTGGGTGATGGAACTACATCAACAAAGATTAGTCCTACTTCTGTGAATACTACAGGCGTTCTCAATGGAAAAACGATTATTGAAGTAGAAACGGGTGAATTTCATACGCTTGCTCTGGATGCCGATGGATGTGATGGGAATCACGAAAGAAGAGCTCATTGATGGAATTGAAATCGGCGGGGTCGCTACGATGATTGCGGACAGTGATCAATCCAATGCGACATTGTTCATTTAATGAGTGTACCTGAAACGAAGTCGAGTCAAAACTGCTCCTGCGCAGGTATAGTATAGGTTATCTCAGGAGTAGTTCTTGCATATTCTTGTAATCTGTGGTATTATCACTAAGCAAAACTTACTTTAGATGTAGGTCATCTAAGGCGGAAGGAGAGACACATGAAAAAAGGCATTCATCCAGAATATCAGAAAGTCACAGCAACGTGCACTGCATGCGGACATACGTTCGAATTCGGTTCAACTGCGAAGGATATTCGTGTTGATACTTGCTCGAACTGTCATCCATTCTATACGGGCAAGCAGCGTTTCGCGAATGCTCAAGGTAGAATTGAGAAGTTCAATAAGAAGTATGGACTTAAATAAGGGTTATCCCTTATTTTTTTTTGCTCAGATAATGGTATAATAATAAAGAAATTAAGAGGTGTGTATAGAATGTATCATCAGTATCAACCTGGCTATATTGAAGTCATTGCGGGGTGTATGTTTGCAGGGAAAACCGAAGAGCTTATTCGTCGTGTCAATACGTTGGTGTTTGCGAAAAAGAATGTTCTTGTTTTCAAGCCGTCAATCGATAATCGTTACAGTGAAAGCATGGTGGTTTCTCATTCAGGAACCAAGGTTGAGAGTTATGCGATCATGGATGCGATGGAAATTCTGGATTATATCAAGGACGACACAGAGGTCGTTGCCATCGATGAGGTTCAATTCTTCGAGAATGATGTGGTCTTGGTATGTGAGGCTCTCGCAAATCGCGGGATCCGGGTCATGGTCGCTGGTTTAGATATGGATTTCCGAGGTGAGCCGTTCGGTGTAATGCCGAAGCTGATGACAACAGCTGAATTTGTAACTAAATTGACAGCCGTATGTACGGTCTGCGGCGGTCCAGCGACGCGGACGCAGCGTTTAGTGAATGGCAAGCCTGCGGCCTACAGTGATCCAACGATTCTGGTTGGAGCATCCGAAAGTTATGAGGCACGTTGCCGTCATCATCATGAGGTGGTAGGTAAGCCGACATTGGAGAAGAAAATAGGGAGTAAGTGTGATGAATAATATTATGAGAACCCGTCTTCAGTCCATGGAAGACCGTTACAATGAAATCAATGATATGATGATGGATTCTGCCGTCTTGAGTGATTCCAGGCAATTGGCCAGTCTTGGCAAGGAACAGGCGGCATTGCGTCAGGCGGTTGAAGCGTTTGATACGTATAAGCAACTCAAGGACCATTATGATCAGGCGATTGAAATGAGTCAGGTGGATGATCCGGAAATCGGCGAGATGGCGCAGATGGAAGCTCAGGAATGCCAGGAGAAGATTGATGCTTTATTGGCTCATATTGAACTTCTGCTGATTCCCAAGGATCCAACCGATGATAATAATGCGATGTTGGAAATCCGCGGGGCTGCCGGAGGTGATGAGGGCAATATCTTTGCCGGTGATCTCTTCCGGATGTACAGCCGTTATGCTGAATTGCAAGGGTATAAGATTGAAGTCATGGAGTCCAGTGAAGCTGAAGCAGGCGGGTATACGTTGATTTCCTTTACTGTGAAAGGGGAAGAAGCTTATCGCCATTTCAAGTTCGAATCGGGGGCTCATCGGGTCCAGCGTGTTCCTAAAACTGAAACACAGGGACGTATCCATACGTCGACTGCAACGGTTCTGGCGATGCCTGAAATTGAAGAAGCCGATATTGAAATAGACCCGAATGATCTGGTTATTGAAACCCATCGTGCAAGCGGGGCGGGCGGACAGCATATCAATAAGACTGATTCTGCGGTCCGGATTACCCATACACCGACGGGGATCAGTGTGAATTGTCAGGATGGCCGCTCTCAGCACGCCAATCGGGCCACAGCAATGAAACTCATCCGTTCCAGAGTCTACGAAGAGACGCAGCGGCGAATTGATGAAGCAAAAGGAGAAGCCCGTCTGTTGAAAATCGGGAAAGGGGATCGTTCTGAAAAGATCAGAACATACAATTATCCTCAGAACCGGGTTACGGATCATCGGATCGGTCTGACTCTTCAGCAGCTGGATCGAATTATGGAAGGAAAGCTTGGCGATATTATTGATGCGCTCTTGGAAGAAGAGCAGAAAGAAAAAATGGCAGGTGAGCAGGCATGACCTATAAAGATGCGATGACATTGGGTGCTCAGCGTTGTGAGGATTCTGCAGTAAGTCCAGAATTAGCCCGGCGTCTGATGTTGGAATTGTGCGATGTCAATGAAATAAATCTCTACACAGATATGGATGACTTAATGAATCCTTCTTTTGAATCGCTGTATCTTTCTGGTGTTGATCGTCTGGTCAATCAGGAACCGCTTGGCTATGTCCTGGGGTTTGATTGGTTCTATGGCTATCGCCTGCGTGTTAATCCCTCTGTTCTGATTCCCCGGGAAGAAACTGAAGAACTTGTTTCTCATATCTTGGCGGACATCGATGACTATTTTGTGAATCCGGCTATTGCGGATATTGCCTGCGGAAGCGGTGCTATTGCTATTGCTTTGAAGAAAGAGTCGGAGACTGCACTTGTTTTTGCCAGTGATATCAGTGAAGCGGCTATTGAAACCGCGACAATCAATGCGGAACAGAATGATGCCGACATCGATTTTATGGTCGGGGATATGTGCCAGCCCTTGATTGCCAGGGGTATTAAAGTGGACATTCTCGTCTGCAATCCGCCTTACATTGCTGCTGATGAGGCGATTGCTGATTCAGTGAAAAACTATGAACCGTCATTGGCATTATATGGAGGCGAGGATGGATTGAAGTTCTACCGTCAGGTGCTTGAGGAATCCAAAGCTTTGCTGAAACCGAGATCGATGCTTGCTTTTGAAATCGGGTATCAGCAGAAAGAAACCTTAACCCGAATCGCTCATGAATTTTATCCGCAGGCAACGGTAATCTGCCGCAAGGATTTGAATGGGCTTGACCGGATGCTGTTTGTCTACAACGCTATCGACACAAAGGACTCAATTCGATAGGATTGAGCTTTTTTAGGAGAAAGTATGAGTTACGAATACACGTATGAATTGATTCGGCCTTTGATTCTGAAGAAAGGAACTCCTGTGCTGGTGACATTGCATGGCATCGGTGCTGACTATCATGATCTCAGAGAGATCATTGCCCCTTTGGGGGATCGGGTGCTGCAGTTCCATATTCAAGGCAATATTCCGATTGATCATGGGTATGCCTATTATTTGCTGGATTATACGAATCAAAGTGAGCAAGAAGCTATTCAAGATGCAAGGACGTCTTTGCATTGCTTTATCCAGAGCGAGCTGCGGGAACTGGATCTCCTCGATCATCCCGTCTGCCTGATGGGATTCTCGCAAGGTGCAATTCTTAGTTCAATTCTATTGGTTGACTATCCTCAGGCTTATCGAGCAGGCGTAATCCTGAATGGTCGTAAGGTTGATTCACTTAAAACGAACCTCAGCTATGAGCATCGCGATGTCTATGTGATCCAAGGCAAGCAGGATCAGCGGTTCCCGATACCATCGGGGAAAGAGCTGGCGAATTATCTGAGCAGTTGCGGTTGCAGCGTGACCTATGATGAGTTTGATGTGGGACATGGGATAAATGATGCAGAGTGCCGGGCAGTTGTGAAGTGGCTGAGACAGGAATTTGAGTGGAGTGAACCCAATGAAGACTGAGTATATTCTTCCAGAGGATATTGATTATTGCATTGAAGCGCTGAACCAGAATGAGTGTGTTGTTTTCGCAACGGATACGGTATTCGGTGTCGCAGCCAGAACAGATAGCTACGAGGCGTATCAGGCGCTCGTCAAAGCAAAGCAGCGGCCTGAATCAAAGCCTTTTCCAATCATGGTCTCTTCTTTGGCACAGATTCAGACGTTGGCCGTCCTTACAGAGAGGGATCGGCTTCTGATTCAGCGGTGGATGCCAGGTGCAGTGACCTTTATCTTTAATCGTCAGCCTGATCTGGAGGATTACCTGACGAATGGCTTGGAAAGCGTCGGGATCAGAATGCCCGATGACCCATGGATTCTGGAATTGATTGACCGGGTGGGCGTTCCTCTATTTGTTCCCAGTGCCAATCAAAGCGGGCAACCGACAGCAGCTACATTGGAGGAGGCCAGAAAACAGATGGATGGAGAAGTCCGGTATATCGTTCAGGGATCCTGCAAGGGGGGATTGGCATCGACAATCATTGATGCCCGTACTGAAACCCTGCATGTCCTGCGTCAAGGTGCCCTTCGTTTGGAAGACATCCTTGATTCCTTGCAATGATGGCTGAAAATCATTGAAAAAGGACTGAAACTGATTTAAACTATTACCAATGAATTAAGGAGGGTTTATGAAACTAGCAATAGCCTGTGACCATGGTGCATTTGAACTCAAGGAAGCATTGAAAGAAGCCTGCCAGCAATGGGGCCATGAAGTGGAAGATTTCGGTTCCTATGACACTTCTGCTGTTGATTATCCAGACACTGTCTATCCGGCCTGTGTTTCTGTCCGGGATGGAAAAAATGATTTAGGCATTGTCATGTGCGGTTCTGGAATCGGTGCCAGCATTGTCGCAAATAAAACGCGTGGCATCCGTTGCGCCCTCGTGAACAACTCGATTGAATTGGCAAAGATAACCCGTTTGCATAATGATGCAAACGTTCTCGCAATGGGTGGACGCTTCAATACGATTGAAGAGGGTCTGGCAATTGCGAAGGCATTCCTGGATACGCCGTTTTCAGGAGAAGAACGTCACCTCTGCCGGATCCAGAAAATCAGCACGATTGAAATCGAGGAGGATCGTTGATGGTTGATATTGAAATTCAGGAAGCGATACGTCAAGAAGCGAAACGTCAACGCAATACCATTGAGTTGATTGCCTCTGAAAACTATACCTCCAAGGATGTCATGGATGCATGTGGCAGTATCTTGACCAATAAATATGCTGAAGGTTATCCGGGCAAGCGTTATTATGGAGGCTGCGAGTATGTTGATGTTGTCGAGCAATTAGCCATTGACCGTGTCAAAGCATTGTTCGGCGCAGAACATGCAAATGTTCAGCCGCACAGCGGATCTCAGGCGAATATGGCGGTATACCTGACGGCTCTGAATATCGGAGATACTGTATTGGGAATGGATTTAAGCGCTGGCGGCCATCTGACGCATGGTCATCCATTGAATTTTTCCGGACGGCTTTACCATTTCGTAGGGTACGGTGTTGATCCAGCTACTGAAACCATCGACTACGACAATGTCCTGGCTTTGGCACGTGAACATAAGCCCAAGCTGATTGTAGCGGGCGCAAGCGCCTATAGCCGTTCCATTGATTTCAAACGGTTCAAGGCTATCGCTGATGAAGTGGGTGCCAGACTGATGGTTGATATGGCACATATCGCCGGATTAATCGCCGCTGGTCTGCATGAGTCACCGGTTCCGTATGCTGACTTTGTGACATCGACTACCCATAAGACCTTGCGCGGTCCACGAGGGGGTTTCGTTCTTTGCAAGGCTGAATATGCCAAAGATCTTGACCGTAATGTTTTCCCTGGGATGCAGGGAGGTCCGCTCATGCATATTATTGCCGGCAAGGCAGTGTGCTTCTATGAAGCCAGCCAGCCGTCCTTTGTGACTTATCAGAAGCAAGTGAAGGCCAACGCCTTAAGCTTGGCGAACAGTCTGAAATCCTACGGGTTCAGGATTGTCTCATCCACAACAGATAATCATCTGGTCCTGGTTGACTGCAAGTCTTCCAAAGGCATTACCGGTAAAGCACTGGAAAAACTCTGTGATCGGGTTTCCATTACATTGAACAAGAATGCAATTCCTTTTGATACTGAAAAACCAATGACGACCAGCGGGGTCCGTGTAGGCAGTGCAGCAATGACGACACGCGGCTTTGTTGAGGAAGATTTCGAGCGGATTGCCGGCTTTTTGAATGACATCTGTTTGAATCAGGAGAATGAGATTGAACTTGCACGGATTGAAAATGAAGTCCTCGCTTTTGTTGCGAAGCGTGCGCTATAGGAGGAATCAACGATGAAAGTACTCACACACCCATTGATTACACACAAGCTGACGAAGATGCGGAAAATTGAAACCAGTACTAAGGATTTTGCTCAGAACCTGGATGAAATTGCAGGTTTGATGGCCTATGAAATCACGAAGGATTTCCCATTGACACCTGTCACAATTCAAACTCCGCTCATTGAGATGAAAACGTTTGAAGTGGCCAAAGATATCGTTCTTGTCCCTATTCTCAGAGCAGGGCTGGGAATGGTCCAAGGTATTCGTAATCTGATTCCGAATGCAAAGGTTGGGCATATCGGTGTCTATCGTGATGAAGAAACCCTGGAACCTCACGAATATTTTGCGAAGTTTCCGAATAACTTGCCGGAAGCGGAAGTCTTGATACTTGATCCGATGCTGGCGACCGGAGGATCTGCTGCTGCGGCAATTGACATGGTCAAACAGCGGGGTGCAACATCAATTAAGCTCGTTTGCCTTGTGGGTGCACCTGAGGGCGTTAAACATATTGAAACACTCTATCCGGATGTCGAGATCTATCTTGCTGCTCTGGATGAAAAACTGAATGAGAACGGCTATATCGTTCCCGGACTCGGGGATGCTGGAGATCGTATCTTCGGTACAAAATAACGAAAAAGACAACACCTGCTATGATTCATAGCAGGTGTTTCTATATCTGAAGACAAGGGATTGCCAAATGCTCAGATGATATGGGAATCCTGTATTTCGTTTGCTTATAAAGGTGAGTGGCTTCCAGACAGGACATGGTCATGATTTCTAGTCAACGTCTGCTTAATCATGTGTTCCACTTTAAACGGGCAGTTCAATATCCGCTTCTATTGAATTTGAACAACTATCCTTCCTGTACTCCTGATAAGACTTCCTATGTTTGTTGTCAAAAGCATAAAGTTCTGGTCCTTTTTGAGTCTAAATGGTCTTCGATGGCCTTTTTTCAAACAATCAATCGCGATGAAATAATAGGTCAGTGAACGACGACCTCTTGACCGGTCATAGCATTGATGTAATGCCCATCGGCGATATTGAAAACTCCGAAGAGATTAAAGGCCGTGTCATAGAAGACTGTTCCATCTGGTTTACGGGATTCGAACAAGGCGATGAGGTATTCGGTTCCAGGTGTAAGGACATCATCGATGCGGACTTTGGTCTCAGGAAAACACAGGTTATCAAACTGTGATATGTAGACGTAGCTGTGAGTTCTTTGTTCAGGTGGAAGCCATTCTAGAGCTTCATCAGGATATCGACGAGTGTATTCATTGACGGGAACATATCCTCCGTAGTTGTAGATGAGGTTCAGGTTGCTTGGAATTGTTCCGCGCACAACTTCAGTGACACTGATATCAATCGGGGTATATGGATTCCAGAAGCCGGTTTGGTATCCGGAATGATCCGATGAATAGTTCTGCGTAAAGTAAACGGCATCCTGAACGGTGTTGATTTTAACCCGAAGCAGAATAGGAGATCCGGTATACGTTGAATTATCACCCGGACTTCCGTTCACAAGAAAATCACTTTCCGTAGGATTTATGACAAGCATTGCTTCTGAACCCGACTCATTTTCCATAAGGACAAGGCGTTGTTTCATTGATGGTCGTTTGCCTGAGTCAGCGGGATGATACAGCGTCACGACAAACGTTGATGTGGCAAGAATGCTTAGAAGCAGGCAGGCAGCAATGCTTAGATTCCGGATGGGAATGGGCGGTTTCACAGTCGTTTTTTGAGTAAGCTGCTCATAGAGGTCCTGCTTGTCATCATCATTGAGTCTGATGTCGTCCAGACTTTTCTTAAGGTTCTTCATCAGTGAGTTCCTTTCGCAAGCCGTCGCGGGCTTTTACCAGGCGAGAACGGATGGTGCTTTCGTTGGTGTTTAAGAGAATGGCCAGTTCTTTGCTGGTGTATCCCTCATAGTAGGTATAATACAAGACAGTCCGATGTTTTTCAGGAAGGTTCATGAGTTCTTCGAGCAAAGACCGGTTTTCCGGTTGTGCGATTAGGCTCAAGTCTGTATCCTTGCGCTTTTTTCGCCACCAGTGCTTTATCATGTCTTTGCAGGCATTCTGAGTGACATGGATAAACCAAGCACTTTCATGATCGTCATCATGGAATACAGGGTGGTTGTTTAAATAGCGCATGAATACTGTTTGAGAGATATCAAGGGCATCTTCTCTGTTCTTGAGGATGACAAAACTGATCCGGTAGACCCGATCTGCCTGGCGATTGTAAACCAATTCAAACGCTGAATCTGCAATCATCATCTATGCCCTCTACAAAGTACACGAACAACCCTTGAAGATTGTCCACATGGATTTTACGTATTTGACTCTGTTCAGTATAGCGCAGATGACCGATTGGTTTCATCCTTGCCTTTACAGAAATAAAACATTCCTGGATAAATCATGTTTAATCGCATAAACACAGGCTATAGGACAGGATATCGGTCATGTTCTTTTTTTGTTTTTGGACAAGTCTTCTTTTCATTTGCGAGGTTCTAGAGTAGAATAGTGCTAGTGGAGGATTATGGAATGAGTACAATTGTAATGATAGTAGTCTGTGGGGTTTTGGGTGTTCTGATTGTTGGTATCCGAGTCATGGATTATGTAAGTTTCAAGCAAGCCTCTGAACTTTACATGAAAAGCAATAAGGAATATAAATGGACTGGAAATATAACGATACGGATTGTCATGCTTAGCTTAGTGATTGTTCTTGGTATCTTCTTTTTTATTCTCGATAAATCAACGGAGAATCGGGCTGTCTACATCCTTCTGATTCTGATGATGGTATCGGAAATTATCAATTCGATGACGAATTATCGGACATTGATCAGTCCAACCAGTATTCTGATTAAGAACAAGGTCGTGAAGTTCAAGAGTATCAGAGAGATCAGCAAGCCTAAAAGCATCTTCCACATCAACCAGGTTTGCGCCAGCAAGCCTAAGCTTGCTGGTATGAGTTCCCTCAAGACCTATGACAATATGACCTACCGGGTTCCGAATCCATTGTATAAAGTCATTAAAAATAATACAAAAGGGCTTTAGGCATGCGCGTTTTTGATCATTTTTTGAGGTATAAGAAGCACTTTGTTTTAGGTCCGATCTTTAAACTTCTGGAAGCTATTTTTGAATTGCTTCTGCCTTTATTGATGGCCCGCATCATTGATGAAGGTATATTAAATCATGATCTGAACACCATAACCAAAGTTGGACTGATGATGTTAGCCTTAACGATATCGGGCTATGGTTTTTCGATTATCTGTCAATACTTCGCTTCGGTGGCTTCTCAGGGAGTAGGAACGTCATTGCGCAATGCATTGTATCAGAAAATCAATGAGTTGACGCAAGAACAGGTTCAGCATCTTGGATCAAATACCTTGACCACGCGGATCAACAGCGATGTCAATCAGATTCAGCTGGCGGTTGCGATGTTGATCCGTCTTGCGGTACGGGCACCGTTTATTGTCATCGGGTCTGTCGTTCTGGCAGGCATTATCAATCTGCAGCTAACGGCTATCTTTGTAGCGGTCATGATTTTGATTGCTTTGGTCCTGTATAGTACGATGCGCAAGTCTATTCCTTTTTATCGTCGTATTCAGGGAAAGATTGATCAGCTGACCTTGGTGCTTTCCGAGAATTTGAGCGGTGTGCGCGTAATCCGTGCATTTGCAGCTCAGCATCGTGAAACAAAGAGATTCAAAGAGGCATCCCAGGATGTCCGTCAGGATCTGATCCGGGTAGGACGTATTGCGGCAGTCATGAATCCTTTGACCTATCTTTTCGTGAATTGCGGAATTCTTTTGGTCCTTTGGTTTGGAGGTAAGCAAGTCGATGGCGGGCTATTGCTTTCCGGGCAAGTGGTTGCGCTTGTCAATTATCTGACGCAGATTTTTCTTGCGTTGGTGGTGGTCGCAAACATCACGGTTATTTTTACACGGGGGTTCGCATCCAGTGCCCGGGTAAACGAAATTCTGAAATTGCAGCCTCAGTTTACAGAGGGAGCCTTGGATGTGATTCCAAGCAGCTTTACACAACTCGAAGTCCAGGATCTTGGATTCAGATATCAAGACAGCCATATTGACTTTCTCCAGCACATTTCCTTTACGGTGGAAGAGGGTGAAATTCTGGGCATCATCGGGGGAACCGGGTCCGGTAAATCCACACTGGCCTATCTGCTGAACCGGCTCTATGATGCCAGCTGCGGACGGATCCTTTTCTATGGCCGCGAACTCAAGGACTATCGGTTCAAGACTCTTCGGGATTCAATTGGGTTAGTCATGCAGAAGAATGCGTTGCTGAGCGGGACGCTCCGCTATAATCTCGGCTTGTCTGATCCCTCCATCGATGATGAGCGGATGATTGAAGCGCTAAGGGTTGCTCAGGCGTATGATTTTGTTTTCAAGGATAAGCAGGGGTTGGATGCCGTGATTGAACAGGGCGGTAAAAATCTTTCAGGCGGGCAGCGTCAGCGGCTTTGTATTGCTCGGACATTATGCAAACAACCGCGGATTCTGATTCTGGATGATAGTTTCAGTGCCTTGGATTACGCAACGGATTATGCACTTCGTTCTGCTTTGCGCTCAACCTATCCGCATATGACGATGGTTTTCATCTCCCAACGTATAAGCTCAATCCAGTATGCCAATCAGATTCTGGTACTCGATCAAGGAAAACAGGTTTCTTTGGGAACGCATGATGAGCTCTTGAAAGCATCGGTCGTCTACCAGGAAATCTATCGTTCTCAAAACGGGGGTGCTGAACATGACTAAAATGGTATGGAACCGTATCCTGGAGTTATTGAAGGGCTATCGTCATTTAATGGTTCTGGCGTTGCTCTTTGCCTGCCTTCAAGTTGTTTTTTCATTAATCATACCGATTTATACGGGGTATGCCATTGATCAGATGCTTGGTGTAGCTCAGGTGAACTTTTCCGCATTAGTCGGGATAATCAGTAAAATGGCTGTCTTTACAGTGATTGCGGTCTTTGCTCAATGGGGATTGACACTGACTTTGAATCAGTTGTCCTACAGCATTATCCATCGTCTGCGCTGTGAATCAGTGGATGTTATTGAGCACTTGCCGATTAAGACACTGGATGAAAGAGCTCACGGCGATTTCATCAGCCGTGTCGTCACTGATGTAGAGATCATCAGTGATGGATTGATTCAGGGATTACCGCAGCTTTTCAGCGGGATCCTGACCATTCTGGGAACCCTTGCCTTCATGTTTTCAATCAGTGCATCGATTACCTTGATTGTTCTGATCAGTACACCGATCTCGATGATTGTCGCTTCGCAGATTTCCAAGAAATCATATTCCCGATTCAAGCAGCAATCGGCAACCCGCGGGGAATTGACCGGCTATGCCAATGAGTTTCTGGAGAATCCAATGCTTGTGCGGGTATTCTCGTATCAGGAGGAAACTATTCATTTGTTTTCAGAGATTAATCAACGTCTTTATTCTTCTGGCCAGAAGGCACAGTTCTATTCATCGCTGACTAATCCCTCAACCCGTTTGATTAACAATACCTTGTATACGCTGATTGGAATTATCGGTGCAATCAGTGCCATGAATGGAGGTATGAGCGTTGGTTCGCTCAGTGCTTTCCTGGTGTATTCCACCCAGTTCATGAAACCCTTCAATGAAATATCTGGGGTGCTTACCGAGCTTCAGAATGCTCTGGCCTCGTTGCAAAGAGTCATTGATCTGCTGGATATGAAACAGGAAATTGAACCGGAAGGATTGCATGAACTGAGTGCGATTGACGGTGCAATAGATATGCAGGATGTTGCCTTTTCATACACGGATAAGCCGTTCATCGAGCATTTCTCCATGACGATTGAACCAAAACGGATTGTCGCAATCGTTGGTCCGACCGGGTGCGGAAAGACGACCCTTATTAACCTTATCATGCGCTTCTATGAGATTAACAGCGGCGTGATCAGGATTGATGACTGGTCATTGGATGACATCAGCAAGGATTCCTTGCGTCATTCCATTGGCATGGTGCTTCAGGATTCGTGGCTTTTCAAAGGCACTATCAAAGAAAACATTGCGTATGGACGTCCCGATGCCAGTGATGAAGAGATCATCCAGGTTGCGAAAGAGACCTATCTGCACGACTTTATCCTGCGGATGAAGGATGGTTATGATACTGTGGTCTCAGAAGAGGATACGGGCATATCCCAGGGGCAGAAGCAGCTGCTTTGCCTAGCAAGGGTAATTCTCAGCAATCCTCCGGTATTGATTCTGGATGAAGCGACTTCTAATATTGATACACGAACCGAACGGGCGATTCAAGTCACCATTGATCGCATGATGGAACAGAAGACCAGTATAATCATTGCACACCGTCTATCTACCATTGAGAAAGCCGATAAGATCATTGTGATGAAGGATGGCCGGATTATTGAAACAGGGAAACATCAGGAACTCTTGAGCAAGCATGGATTCTATTCACAGCTTTACCAAGCTCAATTTGAGAACCAATAACTGAAAAGCCTCAGCCTACGTGAACCGATTCTTTCTCTTTGCAGAAGAATGGAATTCACGCTATAGGTTGAGGCTTTTATCAGCTTATTTCTGGTGTAATGATTGCTTTTTACGAAGAGTAGCGGCAATCAGGATCATCAAGGTTCCTGCTGTCAACGCAAAGAGCCATAACTGGGAATCAAGTGAACCTGTATTTGGAAGCACTGGAGCAGTGCTGTTTTTCGTATACACGTAGGTGACCTGCTGAGGATCCTGTGTAAATGTTCCGGACGGGTTACCGATCGTTTCCTGGAGCGTGTACCCATCAATGGATAGCGCATCCGTGGAATAAGTGCTGCCAACCGTTCCTGATAACGTTTTGGCGTCAGCTAGATGCGTATTGTTTTCATCAACATAGTTGATCACGACTTGCCCTTGTTGAACCGGGGATAGGCTGTCTTTGGTATAGATGTAGGTGACTGTTTGAGTTTCATTGCTGAATACGCCGGCAGGCTGTCCGAGAACTTCCTTGAACGTATAGCCTTCAAACGCCAACTGTTCGCTGGAATAAGCGCTGCCGATATCACCGGTTAACTGTATCGTGTCTCTAAGCGAAGTATTGTTTTCGTCAAGATAGCTGACAATGACCTGCCCTTTTCCAACCGGAGGAATACTGTTCTTGGTATAGACATATGTTACGGATTGCGGGGCTAGAGTATAGCTTCCTGATTCGTTGCCTTTGACCTCAGTCAGGGTATAGCCGCTGATGTCTGTCCGTTGGACTTGGTACGGTGAACCGATTTCCCCGCTTAGCTGAGTATCTTCGTGCAGGCTCTTGTTGTCTTGATCCACATAGTGAACAGTTACCGATCCTGTACCTGTCCATTTTGCATAGACCGTTGTATCCTGACTCAAAGGTGAACTGAAATTATAGACCTGTGTCAGAGCGGCATCGCTGAACCAATTGACGAAGGTCATTCCTTCGAAGGTAGGATCAGCCGGACGGGTTGGTGTCGAACCGGGAATGACAGAAATCGGATCAACTGATGAACCGCCGTTGCTGTCGAAGGTCAAAGTTGCGGAATTGAGGACTTCAAAGACATAAGCCCCTGTGCCGACATTCCCGGTTCCGTCAGTAATCTGAATGGATAGTGTTCCGGTTCCTGCTGATGTCGGTGTACCGCTGAAACGGATATAGGCATAGTCATAGACGGTGAAACCGTTGACGAGATGCTCGCCATAATAATCGATGTCGTAGCGGAGCCAATCGAGGTTTTCACTGGATACAATCTTTATTGGAGCAATCCCAGAACCATAAGGATTACCAGCATAAGGTACATCCTGAATCTGTGATGAAGTAATACTAACAGGCAGATTGGTATAGGCCGTGTAATCATAGGTTGCTGCCAAGGTTGCTTTCGTTGATGTGAGAACAAAGAGTGAAGCAACAAGAGCGAACGCCAAAGCAAAATGGCTTATAAAGCTTAGTAAACGATTTTTAGATGTCATTGTGAATCTCCTTTAAAACTTTAGGTACACTCATTATGACATATTTATACACAATTAACAATAAAAACATTTAATATATAATAGTTTGTAATCAGTAAACAGAAGAATTAATATATGAGATGGTTATTGAAGATCTACAGACCGATGCATCTGAGGTATTGAGCGGAACAATCTCAGCGATACGGCTGAATAGTGCTCGGGTTGTTTCCTAGGAAATCCGGACTGGTCAGCGCTTATTCGTGATGGCTCTGCACTGGATTTGCGCTTCTGTTCAAAGTCACTTATAATAGTCTCAGAGGTATTTTATGGATAGTCAGGTTATTCTCAGGATTGCTGTACACTTTGTGTGTTTCATTGCCGCCTTGGCTGCTTTAAGCGGCGTGGACTTCTCCAAGTTCATGCGTTCTGGTAAAGCGTTTCAGATGCAGTTGCTCTATGTGCTTCTTTCAATTGCATTAGGGTATGGTGTTGCGCAATTCTTTATGAGTATTTCAATATATTAGGAAATCCATGATTAAAAAATGCTATAATATTTCTGCGTGACTGTATGGAGGTATAAACATGTTATTCAGCAAAGAAGTCGGTATTGATTTAGGAACAGCGAACTGTTTGATTTATGTTAAAGGCGAAGGAATTGTCCTCGATGAACCTTCTGTCGTTTCAATAGATGCGGAAACCAAGAAGTGCTTGGCCGTCGGAACGGATGCCAAAGAAATGCTGGGACGTACGCCTGGCCGTGTCTTAGCAATCCGTCCTTTGAAAGACGGGGTTATTGCTGACTTTGAAGTGACTGAAATGATGTTGCAGTACTTTATCCGGAAACTGAATCTGAAGGGCATGTTTTCCCGTCCGACAATTCTGATCTGCTGCCCATCGAATATTACGTCCGTTGAGCGCAATGCAATCCGGGATGCTGCTTACCGTGCAGGAGCGAAGAAGGTCTTCATTGAAGAGGAACCTAAGGTTGCTGCCATCGGCGCCGGACTGGACATTGCGAAGCCAAGCGGTTCCATGGTGCTTGACATCGGCGGCGGAACGACGGATGTCGCAATCCTTTCTTTAGGTGAAATCGTAACCAGCACTTCCTTGAAGATTGCCGGTGATAAGATTGACCGTGATATCATCAAATATGTCAAGGATTCATACAAGCTCCTAATCGGAGACAGAACTGCTGAAGAAATCAAAGTGCATATCGGAACAGCCTATGTGGATGCTTCTCAATCCGAAACGATGAAAATCAGCGGCCGTGATCTGGTTACAGGGTTACCGCATACCATTACGATTTCATCGGAAGAAACAGAATTGGCCATGCGTGAAAGTCTTCAGGACATTGTCCGGGCGTGCCGTACTGTGCTTGAACAGACGCCTCCAGAACTCTCTGCAGATATCATTACCCGGGGTATCGTCTTAACAGGCGGAGGAGCGTTGCTGCGCGGGCTTGATCAGCTGCTGATGAATGAACTGGGTATTCCTGTCTTTGTTGCTGAAAATGCATTGCGGTGTGTGGCTGAAGGCACAGGAATTATGCTGGAGAACTTACATTTGATTCAATAAGGAGCATTGCTCCTTTTTTTCAAGAAAGGATGAGGGTATGACTATTCTAATCAGTGCTTGCCTGTGCGGCGTGAACTGCCGTTATGATGGAAAAAACAATGATCAGCAATTTATTCAGCGTTTTCCTGAGCACACATTCATTCAGGTCTGTCCGGAACAGCTGGGAGGGTTGCCTACACCACGTCCACCGGCAGAAATCAGAGGAACCGAAGTCGTCAGTGCATGTGCCAATGTGACCGAGGCATTCAATGCGGGGGCATCACGAAGTGTCTCACTGGCATTGGAACATGGCTGTGAGCTGGCGATTCTCAAAGAACGAAGCCCATCGTGCGGGAAAGGCAGAATCTATGATGGATCTTTCTCCCATCAATTGGTGGAGGGAAATGGGATAACAGCTCAAGCACTCATGGATGCTGGAATCCAGGTTATGGGTGAACAGGAAGCCCTTGTGTTCCTGCAGGGGCTCTGTGATGATTAGGTCGATTCAAAGGCATGAAATCAAGGTTCTGCAACGGCTGATTCAAGCATTAGCTGATCATGAAGGCAGACCAGAAGCAGCTACAATCACAACAGATCAATTGGATAACCTGCTGTTTCACGACAAGCTATTTGAAGGCCTGTTTCTGTGCTGCGATGAGTTTCCAGTCGGGTATGCCTTGTACTCGATGAGTGCCTCATCGTTTACTGGACAGAAGCGTATTGACCTGGAGGATTACTATGTCGATGTGAACTATCGCAATGCGGGACTAGGCAAGGAAATCATGCTCCATCTGGTGGAACTTGCTTTGCAACGCGGATGCCAGTCCTTGCAATGGGGATGTCTTCACACGAATCATTCAGGGTTGTCCTATTATGAGCATTTAGGCGCAAAAGAAGACAATTCGCATCAGATTCTTTATTTTGATCTGGAAACTATGTTATATTTAAGGCGTATGAAAGAAGGTAAATTATGAATACTGAATCAAAAAAGAACGTTGTTGATGGCTATGGAGAATCGTCCTTTGTCTCATCACGGACCTATAATATCGCCATAGGCTTATTTTTGTTCTGGGGATTTCTCTTCGGGGATTTCGTGATGATGAACTTGATGACAATTTTCTCCGCACTGCCGTTTCTGACAAACTCCAT